>JAVWLC010000369.1:0-2659 GCA_036638175.1 Raoultibacter sp.
AGGCCTTGAAGAAGTCGCTAAATCATGGGACAAGAAAGTCAGGACCAACAAAGAGGAATACTAAAACGCCCCGGAAATACTGGTGCATTTCCTAGGCGCTTTATACTCGTTGAGCAGATGAGCAACAACGGGGTACTTAGAAGTTAAGGCCATCAGTGATCATGCTATCGAGGTTTTCGTTCAGCTTACGAACGCTCTTCGATGCAGCTTCAATTTCCTTGACGTTTACGCCTTCAAAGAGGATTTCCAAAAATTGCATTTGCTTCTCGCGATGGCGCTTGCAGAGGTCATGGCCTTTTTTGGTAGCGGAAACGCGAATTTTGCGTGCGTCGCTTGAATCAGAAAGCAGCTTTGCATAGCCTTTTTCTTGGAGCTTCAATGCCATCTGCTTGATGTTTTGGTGCGAGCTTCCTTCGCATTCTGCAAGCTGTCCAAGTGTTGGAGGTTCTTCAAATGTGCCAATTGATGCGATAAGGGAACACTGACGACCGGTCAGTTCACTAAACGTCATTCTGTCAATAGTTCCAAGTTTATTTCCGAAGCCATGCATCATTCTCAGCAGCAAATAATCTGGGCCCAAATCCGATGAGGTTTTGTTGTCCTCCATGGCGCTCCTTTGATCGTTATTGGTAAGTCATTACGTCACTGATACGCACTATAATGCACGGTCAGACCTGCAACAAGAAGGTTTTACTAAGTTCATAACGTATATATAATCTTTTACCTTACCTACGTCGAGAATTGTAGATAGGCCTTGTCATTGTTGAGCAAAATCAAGCAGAAAATAGCGCTCAAACTGGGGCACTACGCTAGAGTGCAGCCTTTTCAAGCATCTCTGAAGCATGCGCGCACGAAGTCTTAGTCACATCACCAGAAAGCATGCGTGCAATTTCTGCAACACGCGCTTCTCCCTCAAGAGGAACGAGCGTAGTTTCAGGAAGCTGCGCGCTTGCATCGTTTGTGCTTGCTGGATCCAAAGCATCGGCAGCATCTGTCGAGGTCCCATCTTCGCTATCATGTTTGGCAACAAGGTAATGCACCTGACCGACCACTGCTACCTGCGGCAAGTGAGTTACAACAAGCACTTGATGAGTTTTTGCAAGATCGGCGAGTACTGCAGCTAACGCGACAGCCGTTGCGCCGCCAACACCTGCATCGACCTCGTCGAACACGAGCGTTTCGACTTCGTCGGTATTCCCAAGTACCACTTTGATTGCCAGCATCACACGACTGATTTCGCCACCTGAAGCAATACGAGAAAGCGGCCGAGCCGAAAGACCCTCCGCGGGTTTGAACATGAACTCGAAACGAGAGGGGCCCGACTTTGTCCAGCGATCGCGCTCAAGGGGATCGATGGCGCATGTAATAGCGGCACTTCCCATCTCCAAACGTGCCATCTGGGCTGTTACCGCTTTCGCAAAGCGTGGCGCGGCTTCATTGCGGGCGGCATCGAGTGCTGTTGCGGCTTGCGCGAGCGCGGCCTCTGCTTCATCAAGCGCTTTTTGGGCCGCGCGGATGCGTTCGCCAGAATCATCAACAAGAGAAATGAGGTCGGATGCTTTGTCGCGGCGATTAAGCACGTCCTCGATGCGCGGGCCATACGTGCGCATGAGGCCTTGCAGGGCGCCCATGCGATCTTGGTTGGAGCTGAGCGTTTCAGGATCGTATTCGATGGAGTCACGATAATCAAGCGCCTCGCGCGCAACGTCTTCAAGCACGTACGCAGCTTCACGTAAGCTTGCTGCTTGGGCGCCGAAGCGCTCATCAACCTGCGCTACCGCATCAAGCGCTGCTGCGGCAGCTGATACCGCATCAATGGCCCCTTGCTCACCAGCAAGAGCACCATGCGCCGTATCGGCGGCATTCGCAAGAGCTTCCGCATGCTCGGCGCGCGCAAGCATGGACGCGAGTTCTTCGTACTCGCCCTCAACCGGATTGATTTCCTGAATGCGCTGGAGCACAAAACGCGCCTCTTCAAGCTGAGCTGACGAAGATTTCCCAGCATCCTCAATGCGTGTGAGGTCTTCGGCAGCTGCCTGGGCGCACGTGTAAGCAGCGCGATATGCTTCGAGCGCAGGCGCAATGGTATCTGCCGCCCAAGCATCGAGCATCCCAACATGCGTTGACTGCTTGAGCAGCCGCTGGTGTTCATGCTGCCCGCACAAATCAACCATCGATCCTACGCGCGCCGCCAGCTCGCCCACACTCGCAATCGATCCATCGATGTTCACGCGCGAGCGCCCATCAGAGCCAACGCGTCTCGATGCCACCAAATCCGTGCCGTCATCACCAAAAAAGAACCGTCCGTCAACGCTTAGCGAGGACGCCCCTTCGCGAACGTAGCTCGAATCAGCGCGCTCACCGCACAGCAGCTTCAACGCCGAAAGAAGGGCGGTTTTACCCGCACCTGTTTCGCCCGTCAGTACCGTTAGCCCTGTTGCGGGCATAAGCTGTGCATCCCTGATCAGGGCAACATCGCGAACGCGGATCTCATCGATCATTGTGAAGACTCCTATCTCACACGGATTGAGCGTTTTTCAACACTGGTATCGCCGAAACGCCTTGGGCGCTTGGCAAGTCCGATATAGGTGAGTTTAGCAGTATATGGGACCACTGACGGGGTTTCACTGACAGGAATTTTCAGAGACTTTGCTATACT
>JAVWLC010000370.1:0-2650 GCA_036638175.1 Raoultibacter sp.
GTTGGTAGGTGAGGCCATCTGTGAGCAGCGTGTCACTGGTGGCATCAGGTGTGCCAAGGGAGACTTCGGTGGTGATTTGGGTGGGAGCAGGATCAGCTGAGGTGTCAGTGTTTGGGGCACTGGGGTCTGTAGCAGACTCGCTTGCCTGTCCAAGTGATACCGTTTCGTTTATGGGGGCAGGTTGCTCAACACTGACGCCTACGGTTGTATCAGCAAGAGCAACTGAAGGTGTAAGTCCTACTACAAGACAAGTTGCTACAAACACTTTGAGCATACTGGTTGTAATTGTTTTGATACTGCACTGTCTTTGCATGGTGGCCTCTATCGGAGTGCTCACTCAGGTGTATATGGTTTGGTTAACCTGAGTGGTTTACTTACAGACCTTACCGAGTATAGCAGCGCATATGGCTCTGATAAACACACTGTATTTCGTTGGTAGTAAATGTGGACCCCCTTGTGTGGGAGCGAAATAATTGGCTTTCGCCTTGCAAAGCTAACGACTGTTAGCTAAACTTATAGCCATTAAGCTAACGACTGTTAGCCTTATCCCAACTTCAAGGATGGCCTCGATGTTAGACAAAATTTCGCGCGGATTTGCGTTGTTCGTAAACTGGTTCAATGGGGTGCTTGCTGTTTTGTGCGGCATCATCATGATGTTCGCTGATCAAATTTTCCCTGGTGGTGGCGATTCGTTTATGCCAATTTCGATCTTTGATTCCTTTCCCTTTCATGATGTTTTCTTTACGAGCTTGTTTTGGCCTGGTCTTGCGTTAGCGCTCGTCAACGGCTTACCAAATGTGATTGCTTTGGTGTTTCGCTTCCGTGGTAATCGAATGGCATCGTATCGCTGGGGCATTGTCGCTGGCATCATGCTGCTTGTCTGGACTGGTGTTGAAATGGTTTATATCCCCAACCCCGTATCAGTGTTCTATATGGTGCTTGGCTTGCTCCAACTTATCGCAAGCTGGTGGGCACTGCGCACATGGAAGCTGGCCGCTTAATGGCTCGGCGCGACACTAAAGACGTCATCGCAATCGAAGCGTTGCGGCTTTTCGCGAGCATTGGGTACGAAGGCGCGAGCATGCGTGACATTGCGGCTGCTGTTGGCATACAACCTGCTTCGCTGTATAAGCACTTCTCGGGAAAACAGGCTCTTTGTGATGCTGTTGTTGAGCGGATGAACCAAGAATACAACCGCTTCGCAACTGAACTCGCGCTCCCTGCTGGAACTATTTCTGATGCAAGCAAAGATTATGCTGCGCTCCCAGCCACCACGATGGCCTCACTTGGCGAAGCGATGTTTCGATACTGGACCGAAGACGAGTACGCTGTATTGTTTCGCCGCATGCTTACGATGGAGCAGTATCGCAGCCCTGAAATGGGTCGCCTGTATCGGAGTTACTTTATTGAGGGTCCCGTTGATTATCAGGCAACACTCTTTGCGAAGATGATGGAATGCGGGGCATTTGTTCGCGGGAATCCACGCGTCTTCGCGCTTGAGTTCTTCGCTCCCCTTGTGTTGCTCATGCAGGCGGCTGACGGTTGTGCTAACGCAAGCGAACGCGCCGAGGTTGTCACGCTTGTGCGCGAGCATATTGCGCAGTTCGTAAACAGCCATGGTCCTGAAAGTATGCAACACCAGTAGGCTATGAGCTTAGGTAAGAAAAGAGAGTCCTCGTAACGATCCCGCTACGAGAGAAGCGCCTCAATGTCAGCGAGGGAAACATCACCTTCACGCACCATGACGGGTGCATCTTGCGTGCAATCAATAATCGTTGAGGCGATTCCGCTTTTTTCGGTTTCGTCACGCAGAACAACGCGTACACGCTCAAGAAGTGTGCGGTCGAGCTCGGAGAACGTTTTGGGCGGCTGTTGCCCGCTGATGTTGGCGGATGTGGTGGCAAGCGGCATGCCAACTCGCTCGATCAACCGAAGCGAGATTTCGTTATCGGGCATGCGCAGCGCAATGGTGCCACCTTCTGCACGGAATGCTTCGGGCACATTAGCTCCTGCTTTCACAATGAGCGTCATCGGACCTGGCCAGTAGGCACGAGCGATGGCAAAAGCAAACTCGGGCACCGCTTCGCCATACAGAGCCAGCGCTTCGGGGCTGCCAACAAGCCAGGCAACTGGTTTGCCATGATCGCGCGCTTTGATGTCATAGAGGATGGCAGGTGATTGGGCCAGCCCCACCGCAACGCCGAGTCCGTAAACGGTATCGGTTGGAAAGATAATTGCTTGACCTGCAGAAAGCGTCGCGACGGCGCTTGCTAGGTACGCATCTTGAAGTTCGTTGTCGCCCATACTCAACATCGCCTCATGTACATCGGTTTCTGGCACGAAAATGAATTGTAACACGCTCCCTTTAGCCATCAAAGAATTCCGCTTTAGTTCAGTGACTTTGCGCGGGCGTGTCCAGCGTTGCGTTACAGCGCGTATTTACTCTTAATTCGCTCGAGTTTGCGCTGCCAAGGAGCATACAGTATGAGCAAGAACACAACAGTGGAAGCGCCGTGGATGCAATCAAATGGTAAACCTGCGCCGTATGCAAGCAGCGCCCCAGGCACCGTAATGGGATGCAGAAATCCAACGATATACCACGAATTAAGCAAGAATCCATAGAGGACCCCCGAGAGAAAACCGAAGCCAT
>JAVWLC010000371.1:0-2644 GCA_036638175.1 Raoultibacter sp.
CACCTTCCTGTACAATCTGGATCAAATGCGATATTGAAGGCTATGAATCGCAACTACACACGCGAACACTACCTTGAGCTTATAGAAAAACTTCGAAGTGTTTGTCCAGACATTGCGCTTTCGAGCGATATCATCGTTGGATTCCCGGGGGAAACTGAACACGATTTTATGGAGACCTATCGCTTGGTTGATCAGGTAGGTTATAACCAGGTTTTTACTTTCATTTACTCAAAACGCGAAGGAACTCCCGCTGCAGAGCTACCCGATGATACGCCACATGAAGTTATACAGGAGCGATTTGATCGTCTCGTTGAACTTGTGCAAGCCAAAGCGTGGGAAAGCAACCAAGGCGAAGCAGGCAAAACCATTGATGTTTTGGTTGAGGGCGCTTCAAAGAGAGATCAAACCATACTTAGTGGTCGAAGTCCAAAAAATCAAACCGTTCACGCTCGGGTTCCTGAGGGTTGTACTGCTGATGAGCTTGCAGGAAGTATCGTTCGCGTTGCGGTTTCCGAGGCAAAAACATGGTATCTTTCCGGGGCTGTTGTAGACCGCGAATTGCTCGATACGCCACAGCAGGGAAGCGATGTTCGCTAGCGCATCACATAGTATGGAAAGCCCGTCAGTCATCTGCGTTGTGGGACCCACTGCGTCAGGGAAATCAGATCTTGCACAAACGCTCGCGCAGACGCTCGATGGTGAAGTAGTAAGCGCTGATTCAATGCAAATTTATCGTGGTATGGATATTGGAACTGGAAAACTACTGTCAGAAGAGCGTAAAGTTCCCCACTTTGGATTGGACTTATGTGACCCAGGAAGTCCTTATTCGGCAGCACTGTATCAGCCTTATGCACGTGCGTGTTTTGCCGATATTGCACAACGTAACAAGAAACCTATTCTTTGCGGTGGTACAGGACTTTATATTCGTTCTGCCATTGATGATTTTGATTTCCCAAAAGGCGAACAGCAAGATAATCCAACGCGCGAGTACTGGACTGCTTTCGCCGAAACCTACGGTGCCCAAGCATTGTGGGAAGAATTGCAGGTGAGAGACCAAAAGAGCGCCACCCTTATTCATCCCAACAATGTGCGCCGCGTGGTTCGCGCTTTTGAAATGATGGAAGAAGGTACAACCTATGCCGAACAGCACGCACACCTTCAGGTTATGCCACAAGCGGTTCCTGCAGTCCTATTTGGTCTAGAAGTTTCTCCTGAAGTTTTGGCCCGGCGTATCGATAAAAGAGTCGATACAATGGTCGAGTCAGGTTTGGTTGATGAAGTAAAATCTTTGTTACAACAGGGGTTTCGAAAAGGGATAACCGCTCCTCAGGCTATAGGATATAAAGAAATTGTTGCGGTGCTCGATGGCGAGAGGGAATTGGATGATGCAATTGAGCAGATCAAAACAGCTACGCGCCGCTATGCGAAACGACAACGTACATGGTTTAGAAAAGATCATCGTATTATGTGGCTCCCTGCAGATTCGGGGAACACTGAGAATTTGGCTGCGCAAGCCTTAACCAAACTTGCACGACCTTAAAAACCTAGAGGTCAAGGAAGCGATTGTTTACATGGAACTTCATTTTGCAAAACTGCAGGGAGCGGGAAATGACTTTATCATCTTTGATGATTTTTCTCGTGAAATTGATCTAACGACTGAAGAGGTTTCGTGGCTTTGTGATCGTCGTTTTGGAATTGGCGCCGATGGCGTCATTCTGGTTCGTCCTTCCGAACGATCTGAGTGTGCAGCGTACATGCATTATATAAATGCCGATGGAACGCTTGCTGAAATGTGCGGGAATGGTATTCGCTGTTTTGCAAAGTATCTTGTTGATCGTGGGTATGTTGAAGCCCAAGGGGATAGTTGTGTTGTTGAAACTCTCGCCGGCAAGCGTCCGATTACTTTTGTGGTTGATCGCCGCGAGCGGCTCGTCGAAGCAACCGTCGACATGGGTAAGCCTATCCTTAAAGCATCAAACGTGCCAACAACCCTCGAACCAAATGCCGAAACCAATGATGGCAAGCGCTTTGTTAAGGAAGCTGCCATTGAATCTCCCTGGGGTACATTTGCCTTTACGTGTGTTTCGCTAGGGAACCCACACGCTGTTTGCTTTCTTGATAACATGGAGTCCCTCCCAAACGATCTTTTTACTCATCCAGCTAAAAAGCGGCTTGCCACTTTGGATGTTAATCAAATCGGCTCGTTCTTTGAGAGTCATGCCGTGTTCCCTGCGAAGGCAAATATAGAGTTTGCGGTGGTGCGCAAGGGATCGATTCATATGCGCGTCTTTGAGCGTGGGTGCGGTGAAACGCTTGCTTGCGGTACGGGAGCCTGTGCTACGAGTGTTGCCGCCTATCTCACAGGAAGGGCCGGACGCAAGAATGAGCTCTCTGTCCGCGGAGGTGTGCTTGCGATTGACTGGGACGAAAGAGGCCACGTTATGATGACCGGGCCAGCTGTCGAGAGTTTTACGGGTACGGTACATTTGCGACGCAAATAACGTTTCACTCACTTGGTTTGTGTGTCTTGCCGAAAGGAATTACTGTGAGAACTGCTGCTTGTCTCGATCATATGACGCCATATTTGTTTGCGCAGATTGACAAAAAACGCGACGCGCTTAGGGAAAAGGGTATTGATGTCATC
>JAVWLC010000372.1:0-2644 GCA_036638175.1 Raoultibacter sp.
ATTTCAGAAACAAGCATTGAAACACTATCGCGCGCTGCATCGAATGCTTCGCGTGCTTCCTCGCGCGCCGAAAACGCTGTACTTACAGCTTGACGAGCAATGCCTTCAAGCTCTTTTAGTTTCGTGAGCTTGTCTTCGTTTTCGCCCGCGGATCCTTTAATGCGATCATAATCAGCCTGGGCGTGCTCAAGCTGTATTTCCAGTTCCTTGCTATGCCCCGCGATGAGTTTCTCGTGTGCGAGGCTATTGGTCAGTAACTCTTTGGTTTCTGCCTGCGCAAGGCGCTTTGCCTCAATCTCGCGAGTCAGTGAGCGCTCTTTGCCTGTCCACTCCTGCATCTCGCGCTCAAGCTCGGTACGCTTTTGCGATACCTCACGCTGCTCTTGCTGCAAACGAGCAACAACCGCTTCAGCCTTCTCTCTTTCGGTGCGAGCTTCTTCGAGCTGCGCGAGCGCCTGTATGCGATCAGCCTCAGCTTGCTTTGCTTTCTCACCGTTTGCAGATAACGCAAGCTGAATTTCACCTTCATAGCTTTGAGCAGCACGACGCTTTTCATGCAAGAGCAGTGTTGTTGAGTCAAAGCGCTCAAGCGCTGATTGAGCCCTTCGATACTGCCTCGAGAGCTCACCGGCATCAACGGTACGTTCCTGAATCTTTTCCTGCAGCGATTCAATTTCTTTTTCAGCAGCTTCGATCACTTCTCGCATCGATACGAGCTGTTCGTCAAGCGCTTTTTCCTGCTCGGTTGCACTTCCCCATTTTCCCTGAAGAACACGGAGATCATCAACCGCGAGCATCAGGTTGAGCTCTGCAAGCTCGTGCGCAAGACCCTGATAGGCCTGCGCGCGCTTAGCTTTACGCTCAAGGGGCTTAAGCTGTCGCTCAACCTCTGATGCCACATCGCGCACGCGTGTCAGATGGGTATCCATCTGCTCAAGCTTGCGCTGACTTTTCATCTTTCGCTGCTTATGCTTGAGAACACCTGCGGCTTCTTCAATGATAGCGCGACGATCTTCGGGCTTTGATTGCAGTATCGAATCGAGACTACCCTGCGAGATAATTGAATGCGTACCTGTTCCCAAACCAGAATCGTGCAAAATATCAAGCACGTCCATGCGACGAGCAAGTGCCCCGTTGATGAGATATTCGCTTTCACCGCTCCGATACATACGGCGCGTAATGGCTACTTCTGAATAATCAACCGGCAACGTGCCATCCGAGTTGTCGAGAATAAGATCAACCTCAGCAATACCAACGCTTTTACGTGCTGAGGACCCCGCAAAAATAACATCCTCCATAGCTTGACCACGAAGGTTTTTTGCGTTGCGCTCACCAAGCACCCACAATACCGAATCGGATACGTTCGATTTGCCCGACCCATTAGGTCCGACAATTGCGGTTATGCCCGGTTCGAGCGAAAGTACGCTCCTATCGGCAAAGGACTTGAATCCTTTGAGTACAAGGGACTTGAGATACACGTTTTTTACTCCCAGGGTTTCTGTTTACTCTGCTTTGCACTTGCGCGCTCATTTTTCTTGCGTGCTTTATCTTCGGCTCGAGCAGCCGCACGCTCCGCCTTTGCAGCGGCCTTTTCGGATCGAGCCGCTTTGCTTTCGGCTCCCAATCCGAGAAAATCGCTCAGGCGAGCAAGCGTGCTCTTAGCAGCCTGACTCTCAGCTTCTTTCTTTGTCCGACCAGTTCCTCGCGCCAAACCTTGAGTACCCGCAAATACCTGCGCAACAAACGTCCTATCATGCGGGGGACCTTGCGTTTCCACCAGCTTGTAGGTAGGCGTAATCCCATCTTCTTGCAGCTTTTCCTGCAGCGCACTCTTGGGATTTTCAGGCTCGCTTGCCATACCTTCTGCCATACGGGGAATAAGCGTCCGTTCAACAAAGGCAGTTGCAGCAGGAAGACCACCATCAAGGTAGAGCGCAGCAACAATAGCTTCGTAAACATTTTCGAGTGCCGAATGAAGTCCTCGCTTGCCCGTGCCTGTTTCCGAGGAACCGAAAACAATAATGTCAGCAAACCCAAGGTCTGCCGCAACATCAGAAAGGCTTGATCCTGAAACAAGCGCAACTTTAATTCGAGTCAATCCGCCCTCATCAAGATCATGAAAGCGATGGAATGCCGTTGTTGCAACAATTGCACCCAAGATCGAATCCCCAAGGAATTCAAGGCGTTCATAGGAAAACTTAACCGACCTACCCTCAGTTGCTGAGGGGTGCGTGATAGCCGCTAAAATGAGGTCAGGCTGTGAAAAGTGATAGTCAAGTATCTCTTCGATACGTTCTAGCTTTTCCTGCTGTTCTTGAACTGTTGTCATTCAGCTCACCGCGCTTCTTCTGAAGAAACGCCAGCATGATGAGGCGCAACGGTTTTTGCGATAAGATCTGAAACCCCTGTGCGCACGATTTTGGCCGTCGTATGAATTCCGTTTTTGATTGCGGTCGGATTCGATGAGCCATGACCAACAATGCAGGCTCCCTTTACACCGAGCAACGGTGCTCCCCCATACGTATCAGGGCTAACCTGGGCCATAAGGTCCTTAAGTCCACCCTTAATCGTCAAAGCGCCAATCTTCGTAAGAGCGCTTGAGTAAAAAATGTCTTTCAACGCTTTAAACAATGTTTTTGATGTA
>JAVWLC010000373.1:0-528 GCA_036638175.1 Raoultibacter sp.
AAATATCTCCATGGGGTCGATACCCGTTTGCCCGACGCTCTGCGCACTCATGGCGGTGGTTATCCACGCGAACAAAACGATGATGATGCTTGGCAGGGGGCCAAGTCCCAGACCGATGCAGATCAGGAGTGCAACCGCAGCAATGCCCCCTGCTATAAGGCCTGCTGTCAAGCGCATGCGACGGCGTTTTGCTTGGGTGCTCGCATCGCTTTTCCGAGCGCCTGTGGCAGTGAGTTCGAACGTTGCTGATCCAGAAGTTGCTCCATTTTTGATCATCTGAATAGCTTTCGGCAGAATGTTTTTCAGGATGACGCCGATGCCGCATCCCATCATGACGCCCATGCCGAGGCTCGATGTGATGCCTTGGCCTGTTGCTATATCCCAAAGCCCAAGACCAGATCCGCCGACAATGATGCCAAAGTTTCCGATGAGAGCACCAATGAACCATACGACTACCGATGCGGTACCAACAAGAAAACCAACAGCAAGTAGCATGGGGGAGTTGTAGATGCCGAACGCAACACCCGG
>JAVWLC010000373.1:538-2641 GCA_036638175.1 Raoultibacter sp.
ATTGCTGGAATAACGGCAAACCAATCACGCAGAGCAGTATAGATGCCTGCTAGTGCCATGGAGCCAAACAGTTGCTTGCCGACTTTGCCGCCAGCATCGCCCGCTTTAAGCGTTTGAGCAGCAGCTTCGCCGATAGGAAATTCAAGTTTGGCATCTTCAATGAAGTACTTGCGCATAAATACCGTACAGATAAGCCCAAGAATAACGCCCGATAAAGCCACAATGAGCATTTCCCACCAATCAACCGAATTTGCTTTGGTTATGATCCAGATTCCTGGGATGGTGAAAGCAAGCCCGCCTGCTACCATTGCGCCTGCCGACATAATGGTGTGGGTTACGTTCGCTTCGTTGAGACTGGTTTTTCCGAGCGCTTTAAGGAAAAACAGGGAAATGATTGCGGCAAAGATAATAGGCCAAGGAAGCGCCCCCATCTTGAGGGCGGTATAGGCCGAAGCCGCTGTAATGATCGCACATCCAATGCAACCGATCACAATGCCTCGCGCGGTCAATTGACCTTTCGCAGGTTTCATGCTGACACTCCTTCTTGTATATCCGCTTCCCCTTGCGGGAAGTCGGGTTACTGAACGGACGCGTACAGTATAATCGCATACAGTACCTGAAACTATCGCAAATTTAGCAGTATTGTTGGTCAAATAAGCCACAATGTGGGAAAAATGGAAAAGGTGACGGCATGGAAGCCAAAAATAACGGGCAGCCGAAGACGATACTTACCGTCGATGTAGGAAACTCAGGAACGCAATTCGGCCTCTTTTGTGATGAAGAACTTATTGCAACGTGGGAGGTTGCAACGCGGCGGTATCTCACGTCCGACGAAGCGCGGCTGGCTCTTGGAGGTTTCTTTTCTGTTTTTGAGCGCGATGTGGCCACGGGTGTAGTTGCGCTGGGTCCTGATATTGATTTTCATCCGCAGGACTCCATCCTTTCATGCGTTGTTCCCGATCTTACTGATGTTTGGATATCAGCTTTGAGCGCTGAGTGCGGCAGGAAACCTTTTGTGGTGGGGCCGGGTCTTAAGACGGGCATTAAAATGCTTTACAACGATCCGTCGGAGATTGGCTCTGATCGGGTGGCAGACATGGTTGCTGCCAAAGAAACGTATGGGTATCCGCTTGTAGTTGTTGATGTGGGTACGACGACCAATTTTGAGGTATTGGACGCAAGCGGCGCGTTTGCTGGTGGACTCATTGCTCCGGGGCTCGAGCTTTCTGCGAAAGCGGTTTCGCAAGCAGCAGCAAAGCTTCCTATTGTGGAACTTAAGGTTCCTGCATCTGTTATTGGTAAGAGCACGCGTGAAGCTATGCAAGCAGGTCTTGTAGTAGGTGAGGTTGCGCGGATTGATGGATTGATTGCTATGATCTGGGAAGAGTTGGGATGCGAAACCCCTGTGGTGGTAACGGGTGATGATGCTGAATCACTTGCTGCAATTTCAACACGCATCACCCATGCTGATAAGACGCTCATCTTGCGGGGACTTAAGCGCTTATATGAAATGAACCGAACTCGCTAGGGAGAGTTATTGCTTGGGCTTGAATGTTTTCCAAATGAGGGCAGCAAGTGCGGCACCAGCAAGAGGACCTACGATGAACACCCAAACCTGGGACAGTGCTGTTATGTCGGTAGGTGCCATGAGTAGGGCGGGTCCAAAACTGCGCGCGGGGTTAACCGATGTACCAGTTAAGGGGATGCCCATGATGTGCACAAAGGTAAGGGTGAGGCCGATGATGATGCCAGCGTAGGGTGCTGTCTTTTCATTGGCGGTTGAGCCAAGGACGGAAAGTACAAAAACGCAGGTAAGGATAACCTCTACAACAAGTGCACCCACAAGGCCAAGACCAACTGAAGATGCTGCGTCGTAGCCATCACAGCCGAGTCCTGTTGTAACAACACCCCCAAGATTAGCGCAGTTTACGATGATGAAATAAAGGATGGCGGCCCCAATAATGCCACCTATGAATTGCGCGATCCAATACCCTATGAGATCTTTTGTGGAAAGGCGCTTGTCGAGAAACAGACCTAACGAAACCGCAGGGTTAATGTGGCAGCCTGAAGTGCCGCCAATAACGAACGCCATTGCGATGATTG
>JAVWLC010000374.1:0-2620 GCA_036638175.1 Raoultibacter sp.
CGCTTTCTTGCGATAGGGGTGCTTGCGCTTGGAATTTTTGGATCACTTACGGCTAAGGTATGGAGCCTCCAGGTTCTTTCGAATGAGGAACTCCTTGAGGAAGCTGAGCAAAATCAATACACCACGGTCTTGACGCCTGCGCCAAGAGGGTACATCTACGATGCTGATGGTGTTGAGCTTGTTCGCAACCGTACGTCACTTGCCGTCCTCGCCAACGCTGAAGTGGCCGATAATCGCACGGTTGTTCAGCGCTTATCTGTTGTTCTTGGCATTCCGCATAATATCGTTCGCAAACGTATTCAAGATGCAACAACGGGCGCGCAGAGTCAGCGCGTGGTGGCAAGCGATGTTGATTTGCGCAATATTGCGTTCATTTCAGAGCATAAGAGTGCTTTTCCCGGCGTAACCACACAGGACCGCTCGGTACGTGAATATCCGTGGGGTGCTCTTGCTGCCCATGCGCTTGGTTACACAGGTACGGTAACCGAAGATAAGCTTAAGAATCCGCCCGCTGGTATGGAAATCGAATCAGGCGATGTCGTTGGCCAGGGAGGCATTGAAGAGGCATATGAAAGTTTCCTTGCTGGTGCTCACGGTCGTCGTAAGGTTGTTGCCGATGCTGATGGCACGGTCCGCCGAATTGTAAGTGAGGATCCTGCAACGAAGGGAAACGATGTCTATCTTACGCTCAAGGCACCTGTTCAGTTAGCTGTTGATCGTATGCTCGCCGAGCTTGTTGCTCCGACGGATGGGACTATTGGTACAGGCAAAGGTGATTCAGCTTCAGCTGTTGTCATGGATGTAACCAATGGCGATATTATTGCGATGGCAAGCTACCCGACGTTTACACCCGAAAGTTTTATCGGTGGCATCAGTCAAGAAACGTGGGAGCTTTTCAATACCGAAGAATCGTTTTATCCGCTACTCAATCGCGTTATTGCAGGTGAGTATGCTGCGGCATCAACGTTCAAAGCATTCACGGGTCTTGCGGGTCTTGCATATGGGTTGGCTGATACAACAAGATCTTGGGAATGTACTGGATCATGGGACGGTTTCGAAACAGGAAGTCCGCAAAAGTGTTGGTTGCGGTCAGGTCACGGTTCACTTGGCTTCAGAGAAGGCATCGTGCAATCTTGCGACACCGTGTTTTATGACATCGGTATGAACTTCTTTAAGTCAAGTGTTTCGCAAAATGGCTCCATTCCCGATACGGCCATGCAGGATTATGTAAAAAAATACGAATTTGGAACTAAGACAGGTATCGATATTTCGGGCGAATCAGCAGGTCGTATACCAACACCAGAATGGAAGGCAGAGCATTGGAAAGATGTTCCAACTGCCGCAGACTGGGTTGGTGGCGATTTGACAAACATGGTTATCGGACAGGGCGACGTCTTAGTGACACCGCTTCAGGTAGCCGTTGCATATGGTGCTATCGCGACGGGCAAACTTATGCGCCCTCACTTGTTTAAAGAGGTGCGAAATTCGAGTGGGGAAGTTGTTGTCACGTATGAGCCCGAAGTAGTGGGAGAGCCCGATGTGCCGAAGACTGACCTCGAAATCATTCGTGATGCCCTTCATGGTGTAGCAACGGAAAATGCTGATGTCTCAGCTCTTTTTGCGGCGTATGGAATTGATGCAGCAGCAAAAACGGGTACCGCGGAGTATACCGACCAACCGGACTCGGCCTGGTTCGTGTGCTATGCGCCTTACGATAATCCGAAGTATGTCGTTGCTTGCCAGGTCAATCATGGTGGTGGCGGTAGCGCTGTTGCTGCGCCACTTGGCGTTGATATCATGGGCACCGTGATGGCGTATGATGACGGGTCTCTCGATAAAACGATGGGTGTTGTTGCGGGTTCGACGGGCAAGAGCATACCGTTAAAGGTCGAGAGCACAGGCAGACAGGATTAAGTGGATATGGCCCAAGTTCCCACAATCAACTCGGTTAAGGCTCCCGACAAAACTGTTGTCGATGCCACAAAGCCGCGTCGCTTCAAGTACTTGAACCTGCCTTTTTTGGTAGTTATAGCGCTTTTGGTGGGCTATGGACTGCTCATCGTTTATACGGCTGTTTTTGATCAAGTAGATTATTCCTTCACAAAACAGCTTTCGTTCGTTGTTGTGGGCGTTGTTGCTATGGCGATCATTTGGCGTTTTGACTATCGACGTTTATCTGACTTCACCGTAATCCTTCTCATAATAAACGTGGTGCTCATCCTCTCGCCTCACCTGCCCGTTTTCGGCGTGGAGGCGAAGGGTGCGCAATCGTGGCTCATGGTTGCTGGGCAACAGGTTCAGCCAGGTGAGTTTGCGAAGCTAACGGTGATTTTGCTTGCGGCGAGTGTGATGGCGCGCTATGGTGGCAAGCTTGATGATCCGCGTGAATACTTGAAGGCTCTGGGCATCATGCTTATCCCGTTTTTCTGCATCATGACGCAACCCGACCTTGGTACGGGGCTTGTGTATTTGTTTATTACGGCGGTGGCTTTTGTTATAGGCGGTGTTCGGGCGAAATACCTTATCATCACGCTTTTGGTGGGAATTGTGGCAATTGCGGCTGTCTTTGCACTTGACGAGGTCCTTAAAACTCCCTTAGCGGATGGTTCAGGCTACGATT
>JAVWLC010000375.1:0-2586 GCA_036638175.1 Raoultibacter sp.
ATTGAACTTGAGAAGCCAGCCACCATCGAAGCTATCAATGCTGCCATGAAAGCAGCTGCTGAGGGCCCAATGAAGGGTATCTTGGAGTACACCGAAGATCCTATCGTTTCCATTGACGTTGTAGGCAACGATCACTCATCGATCTTCGACAGCAAGCTCACCATGGTGATGGGCGGCGAAGGAACCTTCGCTAAGTGCATCTCGTGGTATGACAACGAGTGGGGCTACTCAAACCGCGTGAAGGATCTTGCAAAAATCATGCTGTAAGGAACTAACCGACCGCCCAGGAGAAATCCCGGGCGGTCGTTCTATGTGCTGAACCAGAAAGGATGCGTATGTCCGCTATCAAATCGATCGAGTCAGCAGACGTTGCTGGCAAGCGAGTGCTCGTTCGCGTCGACTTTAATGTGCCGCTACAAGATGGACGGGTTACCGATGACACCCGTATCAAGGCGGCGCTTCCTACTATTACTTATCTGCTGGATAAAGGCGCTCGCGTCATTCTCATGAGCCATCTAGGTCGCCCGAGTGGCACGGGCTTTGAAGAGGCTTTTTCTTTGCGCCCCGCAGCTTTGCGCCTTGCTGATCTGATCGGTAAGCCTGTTATGTTTGCGTCGGACACCGTTGGTTCTGATGCGCAGGCTAAAGCTGCCGCATTGCAGGATGGTCAGGTGCTTATCATTGAGAACCTGCGCTTTGATGCACGTGAGAAGAAGAACGATCCTGAGTTCTGCAAAGAGCTCGCAGCACTGGGCGAGGTGTATATCAACGATGCTTTTGGTACCGCGCATCGTGCCCATGCTTCAACGGCTGGCATTGCAGCACTGCTGCCTTCTTATGCAGGGTATCTTCTTTCGAATGAAGTTGAGACACTGACGAGCATGCTTGAGAATCCACGCCGTCCGTTTGTGGCTATTCTCGGCGGATCAAAAGTATCCGATAAGATCAAGGTTATCGATGCACTTATCGACACATGCGATACGCTCATTATTGGTGGTGGCATGTGCTTTACTTTCCTGTGCGCCCAGGGCAAACAGGTGGGTACTTCGCTCAAGGAAGAAGACTGGATTGAGCGAGCGGGAGCCACCTTGCTTCGCGCGCAAGAAAAAGGTGTTCGTATTCTTCTGCCAACCGATGTTGTAGTTGCTGATGCTTTTTCGGAAGATGCCAACACGGAAACTGTTTCCGCCGACGCTATGCCTGCTGCTATGATGGGTCTCGATATTGGGCCCGAAACCGCTCAGGCGTATGCCAAAGCGGTGGCTGAAGCTGGCACCGTCTTCTGGAATGGCCCCATGGGTGTCTTTGAAATGAAGGCATTTGAGGCTGGCACGAAAGCGGTTGCGCTTGCTGTTGCGGAAAATGAAGCTGCCGACACCATCATTGGTGGCGGAGATAGCGTAGCTGCTGTCAATAAGTTTGATCTTGGAAGCAAAATGACGTTCATCTCAACAGGCGGCGGTGCTTCCATGGAGCTGGTACAGGGCGAAACGCTTCCCGGAGTTGAAGCTCTTAAGTAAATGTCTCTTAATAAGCGGAAGGAATGATGCATATGTCACGCATGCTCATGATGGCCGGAAACTGGAAGATGAACAACACTATTGCTGAGGCTGTGGTGCTCACCCAGGAGATTTCGAATCAGTATGAGAAGAAGGAATGGGAAGAAGCGGTTGAGATTGTACTCTGCACACCGTTTATCGACCTCAAGCCTGCCAAAACAGTTCTCGACTTTGATCGCGTTAAGGTTAAGGTTGCCGCTCAAAACGTGTACTGGGAGCCATCTGGTGCTTTCACGGGTGAGATTTCTGTGCCTATGATCAAGGAGATCGGCTGCGATTATTCTATCGTCGGTCACTCTGAGCGTCGCGAGTTGTTCGGCGAAACCGATGAGATGGTCAACAAGAAAATCAAAGCGCTTATCGGTGAGGGTCTCGGCGCTATCGTGTGCGTTGGCGAATCGCTTTCCGTGCGCGATGAGGGAACAACGCTCGAGTTCGTTTGTGCGCAAGTGCGTGCTGCCTTCGCAGGACTCGATCCCAAAGAAATCGCGATGTGTGTTGTTGCCTATGAACCCATTTGGGCAATTGGTACTGGTCGCACAGCAACACCTGAGCAGGCCGATGAAGTTTGTGGCGCAATCAGGTCGACGGTTGCCGAGCTGGCTGATCAAGCTACTGCCGATGGCATCCGTGTCCTCTACGGTGGCTCCATGAACCCGGGCAACGTTGATGGCCTTATGGCTTTAGAAAACATCGACGGTGGTCTTGTTGGTGGAGCGAGCCTCAAGTCCGATACCTTTGTGCAATTGATCAAAGCGTGTCTCTAGGCTGCATGAGATGAGTACACCAGAAACTCAAAACCTGCGTCTACCTGCTTGTCTAATCATCATGGACGGGTTTGGTCTTGCTGAACCAGGTGAAGGAAACGCAATTTCGATTGCCCGGACACCAACGCTTGATGAGCTGTTTAAGACCTGTCCTAAAACCGTTCTTGATGCATCAGGTGAGCCCGTTGGCTTGCCTGATGGTCAAATGGGTAACTCAGAAGTAGGGCATCTTAATATCGGTGCAGGTCGAGTGGTGTACC
>JAVWLC010000376.1:0-2559 GCA_036638175.1 Raoultibacter sp.
TATCTCCTGTGCTGCGCCGATTTCGAGGGCGACGTCGAGCTGCTTGTTCACAGGATCAGAGTTGCCTTCTCTAGAAAACGTGCTCAGCGCTTGCATGCCGGATTCCGAAAGAGGGTAGCCGATGTAGAGGCCAACGGACCGTTCGTCTGTGATCGAGTTCTGGTTGTCGTAATCGAATGTGACGGTTTTGGTGTAGTTGTAGGCGTGAGATCCCGCTTCGCGCTCTTCGGGTGGTGTTGTGGCTAGCCCGATGTCGATTGTTTCGAAATAGCTGCGTTCGCCCTCTAGCTCGTAGGTCAGCGATTCGATATTGTCGCCCGTACAGTTGAGGAAGAAATGGTATTTATACCCCACCCAAGGGTAATCCCAAAACGTCTGGTCGGCAGGGTTGTACCAGACACCGCTGTTCCCGCCGCCTCCGTAGAATGGGCTCGAATCGAGTAGCACGGTCTTGCCCGGCGTGCCCTCGGGGTTCTCGGCCGCAAAGGCAGCGAGGACGAACGACATGCTGGAAGCTGCCGACGTGGCCACGCTCATGAGCCAACTGAATTCCGCGCCTCGGCCCTCGCTCATGGGACTATCGCCGCTGGCCTAGCGCCGCCACGATAACCGAATAGAGGGTCATTCAGCCGTTCGGATAGGTCTGCGAGCAGCCGCGAGGGGCATGGCGGAGCTCTGCTCTCAGACCTATCAGAACATCCCAGGAGCAAGGTAAACACCCTGTTCACGAATCAAACCAGGGGGGTCGGTCTTGCTCGAAACCGTTCGACTATCTGCGAGAACGTTGATCTAGGTCAGAGCGTACGGATGACTTTGCAATTCAACCTAAGGCAAGTTCTTCAGGAGTAAACCTCTCTCTTCGATGATAAACTCAACTAATGACTTGGATTGGGGGTTGCCGTTTTGCTTCTTCTGGCATAGGAGGGAATATGGATATTGAAATATTAAGGGATTTCATCGCACTCTCGGACAACCTCAATATAACGAAGACTTCGCGAGAGCTTAATATTGCTCAGTCTACTTTGAGTGCGCATATCATAAGCCTGGAAAAAGATGTTGGCGTGAAGCTTGTCGATCGTAATGGGAAGCCTCGCTTGACGCCTGCCGGCAGAAAGTTGCTGGAAACCGCCTCCGACATAGTCAACCTCTACGATGGATTTAAGAAGCGCAACAAGCAAGACGGGTTCCAGCAAGATGGGTCAATTTTGGTTCAAGTTCCAAAGAGGCGCGAAGCTATCCTTGTTGCTCTTCTTCAGAAAATTGTCGAGTTCAAGGGAATGTACCCTCATGCGAAGATGGACCTACGGGAAGTTCAAAGCGGAGGAGCGATGGATGATTTGGAGACACGCTGGGTTGACTGTAGCTATTTCGGCAATTATGTCAGGCAGCCAGTGGCGCCGGGAGACTACGATCTGATTCCTCTGATTGATGAGGAGCTTATAATTTGGATGGATGAGGATTCTCCTCTGTTGGGGCTCGAGCTGCTCAGTCCGGCGGATATGGAAGGTTATGTGCTTCCCGTGCCAGTTGGAGGAAGTACGATAAATGGGTGTCTACCGGTGATGTACGAAGAGCTCTTCTCTGCGTATGGCGCAAAGCCTAACATTAAACCACGGTATTGCGAATCGATAGACGATTTCATTTTGTCGAAAATAAAGAGGGGGGATCTGATTATCTTGAATCCCGGTTCCCAGGCGATTGAGGCGATGAGTTCGGCGAACAGAAGAGTTGCTCGATGTTTTAACCCGTCAATATGCTCTACCGCGTACCTTGCTTTTAGGCGCGGGGACCAAGATTCGATGCTGGGTCGGTTCAAGGAGTTCATTCTGCATTCCTATGAATAGCCCCTTCTTGTCGAGCGGGTTGCCTCAGTATCGAAAAACATGATGGATAGATTCGAAAATCCGATGCCATCGACAGAATTTCGCTTCGAGCTATCCGTTATTTCCGTTTTTCAAGCGGGACTTTGTGCCCCATACTAATCCTTGTGTGAAGAGGTTCACGCCGCGGAAACGGGACGCCTCGCCAATCGAGTGCTCCCGAGATTTCCAAAAGGGGAAAAGGGGAGGTAAATCCAATGGAAAACGATCCAAATGTAGTAACGAAGCTGTCTCGCCGAAGTTTTTTGTTAGGCGCTGGTGCGGTTGCATCGGGTGCTGTAATGGCGGGAATGGTAGGCTGTCAACCCAACCCAACTGCTTCAAACTCGGGCGGGGCAGGCGGAGCGAATGGCGTAGCCGCGATCGATGAGCATATTGCTCCCGGCATGCGCGCTACGGCAAAGCTCGAGAATGCTGAGCCGATTCCACCCGAGGATCCGCCGGCAAAATGGACCGCTGAAGCAGATCTTGTTGTTGTGGGAACAGGTGGAGGTGGCCTTGCGGCGGCTCTGTTGGCGCGCGAGCAAGGTGCTTCGGTTATAGTCGTAGAGAAAAACGGCACGCCTGGCGGAGCGTCGCAGCACTCTATGAGCCTAATGAATATGGCAGGCACTGCTGCAGATCAGGTGGCAGTAGGATATGGTTTTCCCGAAGCTCCCTACGATCGTGGTAATTTCTT
>JAVWLC010000377.1:0-2542 GCA_036638175.1 Raoultibacter sp.
GGCTTATGGGCGTGCTCGGGGATCTTGCCGAGAGCCGCATTAAACGCAATTCGGGCTTCAAAGATTCTGGAACCATCATGCCGGGTCACGGTGGCTTACTTGATCGTACTGATTCAATGTTTCTCGTGTCGGTGACCTCTGCTATCTTGCTTGTTGTCGGGGGGTGCATTCCTTATGTGTTCTAAAAAGCGAATTGTTGTATTGGGGTCTTCGGGCTCCATCGGCACCCAGACGCTCGATGTCGTGCGTCAGCATTCCGATAAGCTTGAGGTGATTGGGCTTGCGCTAGGCTCGCGGGTTGAAATGCTTGAAGCACAGGTCAAAGAGTTTCATGTGCGTCATGCCGCAATCGGCAATACTGATTTGCGCGATACCGCACCTGCCCGATCCCTTGCTGCCCATTTAGCACTTGTTGATGATGGCGAAAGTGCTGCGACGCTTGGCTTTGGTCAAGAGGCAGTTGTCGATTTGGTACGTCTGCCAGAGACGGACATTGTTGTTAACGCGCTTGTGGGCGCTGCAGGTTTGCGTACTAGTTACGAAACACTGCGCGCGGGCAAGGTGCTTGCTCTTGCAAATAAGGAATCCCTCGTAGTTGGTGGCGATCTCATTATGCCAATGGCTACGCACGAGACGCTGTTGCCGATCGATTCTGAGCACGGTGCAATTTACCAATGTTTGCTCGGCGAAAGCATGGATGAGGTCCGCAAGCTCTGGGTGACTGCTTCGGGTGGCCCGTTTCGTGGAAAAACTCGCGATGATCTGCGCGATATTACCCCTGAAAATGCTCTTGCTCATCCGACCTGGAATATGGGCGCGAAGATATCCATCGATTCATCAACGCTCATGAATAAGGGCCTCGAGATCATCGAAGCCCATCATTTGTTTGCGATGTCCTATGATCGCATTGAAGTTGTCGTGCAGCCGCAAAGTGCCATCCATTCAATGGTTGAGTTTTCGGATGGGAGTGTAAAGGCGCACCTTGGTACCACTGATATGCGTATTCCCATCCAATTTGCGCTTTCGCATCCTGAGCGCTGGGAAGCACCCGTGAAGCCTCTCGACTTTCGTACGCTCGGATCACTTGAATTCGCTGCGCCCGATACTGAGACGTTTCGCTGTTTGGCGCTTGCTCGCAAGGCGGGGGAGACAGGCGGTACGCTACCCTGTGCAATGAACGCTGCAAATGAAGTGGCTGTAGCTGCCTTTTTGGCAAAGCGGTGCGCGTACTTGGACATCGCTGCTTGTGTTGAGGCTGTTATGGATTTACATGAGCCGCAGCAGGTTGAAAGCATCGAGCAGCTTGAGCAGGTTGATGCTTGGGCTCGCGACGCCGCCGAAACATTTCTTGCCCGATAATCTCTGTTTATTCCTTATTTCGAAATTCATTTACAAGGTCAAGAAGTTCATCGCGTTTGTGGATGTCGAGTTTCGTGTAGAGATTGTTGATGTGGCTCTTTACGGTTGATTCCGCAATAAAAAGCTCCTGAGAAATTTTCTGGCGCGAGTAGCCGGACAAGAGATATCCAATCATGTCACTTTCGCGAGAAGTGAGCCGATAGTGCTTTGAGAGCTTTTCAATGGCTTGTTCATTGGGGCTAAACGATGCTGGTTGCTCAGTTGATTCTGGGAGGGTATCTGGAAGTTTGTTTGGGGTGACGCGAACTTCAGATTGAGTTTTCAGAAGGAGTAGGACAAGGCCTGCGAGCAGCACAAGAAGACCGCCGAGCGCGAAACTGGTATAAAAACCGCTCTCAATGATTTCGATGTTCGCATTCGAGAGGATCCCGCTTGCCAGCATGGATCCCGCGAAGAGTCCAAAAAACACCAGCGTTTGTCCAAAGAAAACAAAGGCTGCCGTTCGTGTGTGGTATCGAGAGCGAGTGTGGTAGATGTTAAGAATCTCAAAATTCCCACCTAGTTGCGTTGCGAGAATAAACAAGGGTTTGGGGGTAAATGTTTTTGCGGTACCAAGGGGAAGTACCATGCACAGAGTAAGAAGGATTGGAAGGGCAGAAAGCATGGTGTCGGGAAGCCTTTTAGCGCTGCAAGCATAGGCGAAAAGCGCAAGAAGTAGACCGCATGATGCGAAAGAAGCGATTTGTTGCCATGGGGCAAGAGAAAGGGGCACGTACATTTCAATGGCTCCAATGCTCCCCGAAATGAACGTGGGGAGGATTTGGAGTACGCAAAAAAGTACAAGCGCCTTAGCTCCTATTGATGAGAACATGCCTTTTTGCTGAGAGTCCCCAGCGGCGTTTCGAAGCGTGCTCATGGGGATAATTGTTAGGGTTGAGCCGATAAGCGACGCCAGAAGATAGCTTGTAAGGTGCATGTCTTGGGAGGGCAATGAGGTCGTGAAGAGCACAAGACACGATGCTAAAACGCTACTCAGAAGCATAAGCCGTGGCGCTTGCTTGTTTATGACGAGGTAGTATGTCCAAATTTGAATGATAGGGGCGCGAGCTGCGGCAAGCATAAGCGTTGCCAGGTTGGTTACCGTTGGTGTATCGGTGCCGATCCCTTGATTGAGGGCAAGTAA
>JAVWLC010000378.1:0-2094 GCA_036638175.1 Raoultibacter sp.
TAACGACGGTTGCTGTTATCGGTCTTGCCATCATGTTTGTCCCTGGAATCAATCTCTTAACGTGGGAAGAATTTAGCGCTCAAGTTCCGTGGACAATCATTTTGATGATGGGTTCTGTTCTCTCTATCGGCGGTATCTTCTCGGCAACAGGTGCAGATAAGTTTGTTACAAACCTGTTCATGAACAGCGGTGTTACCTCGCTTGACTTCACCTTGTTCTTGCTCGTAACGGTAGTCTTTGTTTACCTGCTTCACACAATCGCTCCTGTTGGTGCAGCTATCATCAGCTTGTTCCTTCCGATTCTTATCGGTATCTGTGCAGGCCTTGGCGTTTCGCCCGCTGTTCCGACAATGCTTCTTGCGTTCATCGTTGCAGGCAACTTCTTGTTACCCGTTAACCCGACACTCATTGTTACGTATGGCGAAGGGTATTACACATTCGCCGATATGTTTAAGGCTGGAGTAATTCCTGCAATTATCTTCTGTGTGTCCATGGTTATCTGGGTTCCCTTTATGTGCGGAGTACTTGGACTGTAAGTACGAAGCTTAATAAGAGCTGAGACGACGAGGGCTTCCTAGTGCAAACTGGGAAGCCCTCACAATAAGAGGAAAGTGGTGGATGGCATATGAAAAAAACGGGAGGATACCAGAATCATGCTGCTGTAGCGGTTCTTTTAGTTCTGGTTGGTATAACGGTGGCGCTTGGTCAATATAAGGTACCCTCCATCATGCCATCTATCATGGAACAGTTTTCAATGGATGTGGGAACAGCTTCATGGCTCATGTCTATCTTTACCTTTGTTGGGATTTTTCTCGCTCTTCCAACGGGCGCACTGGCGAAGAAATTCGGCGCAAAAAATATGATGGTTGCTTCTGTGCTTATTCTTGCGGTTGGATCGGTGATCGGGGCATTGGCCTCTAGCGCTACGGTACTCATCGTGTCGCGAGCAATTGAGGGCGTGGCCTTGATCTTTTGCGCGGTTGGTGCGCCTCTTGCAATCCAGAAGTACGTTGCACCTGACAAGATTGGTTTTGCGACAGGAATTTGGGCTCTGTGGATTTCCTTGGGATCGTTCTTTGGTGGCGTGCTTATGCCAGGCCTCTATGCCGCAACAGGCTTTTCGGGTGTTTGGTTCATTACATCGGGCCTTGCTGTTGTGGCTGGATTGCTCATGTTCCTTTTTCTTAAACCGCAGTCAGGGAAGTACTTTGAGGCAATTGAGAAGGCTGCCTTATCGGGTACTGAGACGAAAGAAAAGTCGAACTATCGCGATCTGATTAAACCCAATGTTCTTCTCGTTCTTGGCGGCTTTCTGATGTTCAACATGGTGCTTCTGTCGATGCTCGCATTTTCTCCAACCTTCCATCAAAGCCAAGGTATGGACCCAACAGTTGCTGGGCTCATTAGCACGCTTCCCATGTTGATAGCTATTGTGAGCTCGCCGTTGTTTGGCGTGCTTGCGGACAAGACGGGCAAGGTCAAACTTCTCATGGTTATTTCTATGCTCGCGATGGGACCCTGCGCCTGCATAATCCTGACAACAACCAGTCCGTTGGTTTGGGTTGCTGCTGTTGTGATGGGACTTGTGGGGCTTGGTTCACCCACAATGTTTTTGACTCTTTACCCTCGCGTTGTTGGCGATGAAAAACTCATGCCCATAGCAATGGGCCTGTTGATCTTGGTTCAGAGTCTTGGACAGTTTCTCGGGACCGCCATCATGCCTCTTGTACTTGAGAATGGTTGGATGGTAGCTGGAATATTTGTTTTGGTGCTTGGTTTGATTGGCACTGGTTTACTGGCACTCGTAAAACTAAGGGGCCGAACCTTCTGCTCAAACCAAAAAGTGATATATTAGTCACATGATGTGGCAAATATATCACAGTGAGGTGCGAGATGAGTAGGATCGTGACACAGTATTCGTGGGTGCTCGGTTTCTTTGGATGCTTGGGCTTTTCGGGTATTACGGGAGATCCTGCAAATCTACTCTTCTTTGCAATGTTTGGTTCCTTTTCCAATTTATGGTGGGCAAAAATGTCAGGCATAGATGAACGACTTATTGTCAATCGGGCTCTTGCTGGTTCATCTGTCTTCATG
>JAVWLC010000378.1:2104-2539 GCA_036638175.1 Raoultibacter sp.
ATAAGCATTGCGGCCTGTTTTTTGATCAATGATTTCGAAACACTTGTGCGCGTGCTGCTTTCGACGGTGGCGCTTGCGATTGCAATTTCTGCAAACGTATGGGCGTGGCTCACTCATCATTACGAAGAAAAAGGCGCGTAAGATGGCGCTTTTTACCAGCAATATTCGCCGCTATCGCCAAGCGTGCGGTATGACTCAAGAGGATTTAGCGAATAAGGTGGGGGCACGTCGTGAAACTATCGTGCGCCTAGAGAACGCAAAGTACAATCCATCGCTTGAGCTTGCTGCGCGAATCTCGTCAGTACTCAAGCAGCCGATTGAAGTATTGTTTGAGTTTGATTTCGAATGACTGTGGTGGAAGTTGGTCTTGTTTGTGCGTGGCGAAAATGCGCTGAAAGCGATCGATTGCTTAGAGTTTTATGAACCCGTTAAGGC
>JAVWLC010000379.1:0-2534 GCA_036638175.1 Raoultibacter sp.
AAGTGATCCTGTGGCTTACATCGAATCGATCTGTGAATCTCACGGCAATGATTCGGATGAGGCTGAAGTATCTCCTGAGACGTTAGCGCTGGTCTTGGCATATGGGTTGCGACCTCTTCTTGAGCCCGCTGCTTTGAGCATAATGAGCTCACTCGATTTGAAGCAGGCGAATGAAAACTACAACCGTCCCCGAACGTGTCCCGCTTGTGGTGCTCATGCCGCCGCTGCAACCGTTGGTCCCACGCCCTCAGGTGCGTCGAATGGTAAGATGCTGTACTGTGCACTCTGTGGAACCACATGGGAGTTCGAGCGAATCCGCTGCGCGAATTGCGGGACGCAAAACCAGAGCAAGCTCCATTACTTCCACGTTGAGGGCGACGAGGCTCATCGCCTGTATTGCTGTGATGAGTGCGGTGATTACACGCGAACTGTTTTTCAGGATAGCCTGGCTACACCGTTTGCGTTTGAGGTTGAAGATATTGTCATGGCAAAACTCGACATGATTGCACACGATAAGCGTTTTGCTGGCGAAGAAGGGTAGGTCTCATATGGCTGTTGTCATCGAGCGAATAACCCATACGAAAGATCTCTCACGCGAGAGGCCGATCACCATATATTTCAACGATCGTCCCATGGCGGTCAGTCAAGGAACGCCCGCGAACCTCTCTGAGCTTGCTGTTGGCTTCTTGCTTTCAGAGGGAATCCTCCAAGACCGCGATAAGCTTCGCGGCGTTGATTTCGATCTCGAGAGCGCTACGGTTTATGTCGCGAGCGATGAGGTTGTGGGGGAGCGCGCAGTTATGCATCGCGTGACATCTTCCGGTTGTTCTCAAGCGCGTCTTTTGCAGGGAGCACCTATGGCCCCAGCGCCACAAACTCACCCATTGCGCTTCCAGGCAGAAGAACTCCTTGCCATGATGGAGGAGCTTTGTCTCATGAGTCCTCGTCGAAACAACGGTGAATGCGTTCACGGATGCGGAATCGGTCGCGCAGGCGCTCTTGCTTGCGTGCGCGAAGACATCGGTAGGCATAATGCTATGGATAAGCTGCTCGGACAAGCATGGCTTGATCGCCTTCCTGTTTCCGAAATGGCAGTTTTTACCACTGGCCGTATCAGCTACGAAATGGCACTCAAGGCCAGTCAAGCAGGCGCTTCGGTCATGGTCTCGCACAAGAGCGCAACAACGCAAGCCATCGAAGCCGCTGAAGAGCTCGGTCTAACACTCGTCGCGAAATGTCGCGAAGGCAGCATGCAAGTGCTTACGTGGCATGACCGAGTTGTATAAGTAACTTACTTGCCGCTTCTTGGGGTGTTGGCGAGGTGTGCTGGCAGGAGTCGTCCGGTCTGTTCGTGTCGCCTAGCGCTAAAACACCTATACTATGCAGGTTGCCAACGGGCAACAGTACTTTGTTCTTAGTTTGCATGCACCACCAGCTTGCTTACTCAGCGCAGAGCGAATCATCGAAAAGAAAGGTGGAAATCATGGCTAATAAAGACAGCATTTCCAAAGAACGCACCGCAGAGCTTATCAAAGAATTCGGCAAAGGTGAAAAGGATTCCGGCACAGCCGAGGTCCAGGTCGCAATTCTTTCCGAGCGTATTCGCAACCTTACCGAGCACCTCAAGGAGCACAAGAAGGATCACCACACTCGTCGTGGCCTTATGATGCTTATCGGTAAGCGCCGCAGCCTTCTCAAGTACATCAAGAACCGCGATATCGAAGAGTACCGCGTCTTGATCAAGAAGCTCGGCATCCGCGACAACATTTAACAGCATGAGCCCGCTAACGCGGGCTTTTGTATATTCGGATCGTTGCGAAAAACGCAGCACCGAATCGGTCGGAGACGCAAGGGCGGCTCTGCTCGGGGCAACGGAAAAAATAAGTATCCGCGTGCCGAAGAAGCCTAAGCGCATTAGGGCGCAAAGGATAAGAGAAAGTTAGATAGCATGGAAAAAATCGTCGAATCCTTCGAACTGTACGGTAAGGAATACCGTTACGAAACAGGCGAACTTGCAAAACAGGCAACAGGATCAGTCCTGGTAACACAGGGCGAAACCACGGTGCTCGTAACCGCAGTCGTCTCAAAACAGCAGAAAGACTACGACTT
The DNA here is from genome assembly GCA_036638175.1 of Raoultibacter sp. GTDB lineage: Bacteria > Actinomycetota > Coriobacteriia > Coriobacteriales > Eggerthellaceae > Raoultibacter. The sequence continues at coordinate 2,110 of JAVWLC010000379.1, forward strand.
CTTCCCGCTGACGGTCGACTTCATGGAGAAGATGTACGCTGTTGGCCGCATTCCGGGTGGTTATCTCAAGCGTGAAGCTCGAGCAAGCGACAAGGGTGTTCTGACCGCTCGTATGATTGACCGTCCAATCCGTACCGGCTTCCCTGATGGCTATAAACAGGAAGTCCACGTTGTTGCGACAACGCTTGTTGTCGACAGCATTAACCCACCCGACACCATCTGTATCGCTGGCGCATCTGCTGCTCTTATGGCTGGCGGCGCTCCTTTTGACGGACCTGCTGCTTGCGTACGCATCGGTCGCGACATTGATACGGGTGCATTTATCGTAAACCCAACGTTCGAAGAGGAAGAAAATTCCGATCTCGAACTTACTATCGCTGGTACTGCTGACTATATTTCAATGGTAGAAGCAGGTGCTGACGAGA
>JAVWLC010000380.1:0-2528 GCA_036638175.1 Raoultibacter sp.
CAGCACAGCCCTCAATTGCAGAAGAGGAAATTACATCAATATCAGAAAGTGCAATAACGCGATTCAAAGAAAGACAGTCCGCAAAAGCGCGGTCTTCGATCATAGAGAGCGAAGTTGGCAAAACTACTTCACCAATTGCAGAAGCCTCAAAAGCTGATTTACCGAGAGAAACAAGCCCCTCGTCAAACTTGACTGAGGTCAACATGGCACACCCTGCAAATGCAAAATCTCCTATCGAGACAATCGTTGCAGGCACAACAAGAGTACCGAAACTCGCACCCTCGAACGCATGAGGAGCAATGGTACTCACACGATAAACCACTCCATCAATCTCAGCGGATGCAGGGATAACGAGGTTAGTCTCAGGTTCAGCTTCGCCAACCCATGTAACTTCGAGCGTCATATCTGATTGCATCGTATAGACAAAACCAGACTTTATGCCTAATTCGAGTTCTGTAGAATCTCCAGGTTTAGCAGGCTCCTGGAACTTTACAAACCCAGCAGTCGCCCAAATCACCTTGCGCGCTTCATAATCATTGCCACCGATAAGGGCAACCATTGCGTTCGCTTTTACTTCTCCCGAAAAAGCTGAGCCCGCTATAGACTGAACCGACCCCTGCACAATAAGCGATTCGACCAGACACCCTGCAAACGCATCTGGCCCAATAGCCACTGTCTCAAGTGGCACCACTATAGATGCACCACTTTTGGGCGCACAGGAAATGAGGGTTTTCATATCCTTTGTATACAAAACACCGCTTCTGGAGGAAAAAGAAGCACTGCCCGATCCGACCAATATAGAACTGATTTCTGCGCAATGCGAGAACGCAGAAGCAGGGACCTGCTCTGTTTGGTCGGGAATACGGGCGGCGCCCTCCTTACCCTCGGGAACGAGTAGGAGCTGCTTAAGGTCTTTAGTAAACAGCATGCCATTAGAAGTTGCATACTGAGCATTAGTATCAGATACCATTATCGAAGAAAGCGATGTACACCCAGACAAAGCTGCTGTATCGATTTCCGCAATAGAAGAAGGCAGTGTTATCGCTTTTAATTCCACGCAAGTAGAAAATATGCCAACTGACCCCTGGTCAGGGCGGGCAATTGCCGTAACCGAGTAGGTTACTTTACCATCCTGTACAGTCGAAGGGATAACAACTTCGCCTTTCGGTGCGGTTCCGTACCATCCCGTCAGAGAAACCGATTGCTCATCTGGTTGTAAAGCATATATGTATCCGTCTATTAGGAGTGATTCCGCTGAAGATACTCCAGTACTGCTATCGACACCAATTTTCACCTCAGCAGTCACTTGATCACCCGCAGACTCGGGTTTCACTGAATTTGAAGTCTCTTTCGAAGCGTCCAGTGTTGTAGCCTTTTGTTCTTGTTCGACGTCTTTTGCAAGGGTTACTTCTTGAGAAATCTGTGCCCCGCTACCAAGAAACTGCTCATTTGGCGCTTGCGGTTCACCGCCCAATGACGAATCATCGGCAAATGCCGATTGCGGTAGCATGCCCATAACGAGGCATACGGATATAACAGTAGATAGCGCTGCAGACATGCAGCGGCTTCGCATAGTGTGCCGTCCCATTTTTATTCCTTTTTTGTCCCGTTGTTCGCTTCCTGATACAGAGTTCCCGCTCCGATCAGTGTGGAATTCCCGTTCCACAGCGGACGCGGTCAGCATAGCACCGAAAAAAAGAGCTGTGAACCCTTGTTAGAGCTGGTCGTACCCTAACCTTCTCGTTTTTCTATGACCTATACAGTTATCTTTTACCGATACGATCAGGTGTTTCTCCAAACAGGACTGTTACCCCTGTTCAAAAGGCTATATTCACAGTTTCTACACATTTAGAGGGACGCTCATATACAGGGAGCAAAGCACTGTGAGCCCGTAACCAAAAAAGCCCGAGACGCATACACCGCGCTCGGGCCTTCTATGATCAACGTAAGCGTGCAACCAAGCAAAAATTCTGCCACAACACAGCACACAAGCACATAAACGGCTTACGCCTCTCCCCCGCCTTGACCTTCGTCAGCAAGAGTTTTAGAACGCACAAGTGTAGCAAATGCGACAGAAACACGTTTGTCCTGCGGAGCGGCACGGAACGCCTCGAGTGCGGGGTGGACAAAACTGTGATAAAGCATCTTAACAAGAGGGCCAACGATAAAGAAACTAAAGAAAAATGCTAGACAGTATGTTTGCGGAAGCATTGTCATATAACGCTCCCACGTGAAACCGCCAAGACCGCCTGTAACAAGCAGACCAAAAACGCCCATGATGGTTGCCATGAATAGCACGTTAGCAAGAGTGATTGCAACGGATTTAGCCAATCCATTCAAATGTTTGACGATAACCTTTCCAATAATGATACCTACGACAGGATCAGCCACAAGGAATCTCACTGCTAGTGCTATGCAAAACATCACGGGGTATTCGTAAAAGGAAAGAGCAAATTGCAGCGGAGAATGATCAGGGGCATGAAGGTTCCAATTGACCGTAACCATGACCGTGACCATAAAAACACCAT
>JAVWLC010000381.1:0-2520 GCA_036638175.1 Raoultibacter sp.
TACCGTGAGGCCTACTGCTCAGAGCCTTGTTCTTACGGTTGAGGCTAACAGTCTCAAGAGTGTTTACACGGGATACGAGCAGGAGGTAAAGGGCGTCAAATATAACAACGGAGACGTTACCGAAAACGGAGCGTCGGTTGTGCTGACGATTGAGGGTAAGGACTATACTGTTTCAGGTATGAGTGCCTCTGCGTCGGGCATCGATGTTGCTGATACGAAAGTAGTCGAAGTTGTAGGCAAGCTAACGGTGATCGATAGCATGCAAAATGATGTGAGCGATCAGTTCACCGTGCAAAAAAAGAATGGATCTCTTACGATTGATCCTCGTAAAGTTACTATCACGGCAAACACTAATCCCGTAGGTATCCCCTACGACTTTAGTCCACATACGCTTGCGGGGTACTGGGTGTCTGCGACTACCGAGACGGGGGGAATTGTTTCAGGTGAGGCGCTTTATCCCTCATCTACTGATGTGGCAATTTCTGGGACTGAGGTAGGCATATATACGCTTAATCCTGCGGATTTTCCTTTTACGGTAACAAAGCAAAGTAATCTTGATAGCACGAAAAACTATGATTTTGAATTTATACCAGGCACGATGGAGATTATTGCGCCAGCAGCATTGCCCAAGGTAACCCTGCAGGCGAAATCTAGCACGGTTGTTTATAACGGTGTTGAGCAAAAAGTTCAGGGACTGGAAAAAGACACCTTTACTCATGAAGGCAAAACATACGTGGTCGAAGCTGATGTATCTGCCAAGAGAACAGAGCAGGGTACAACTGCGACGGAAGTAACGCCGGGATCTATTGTCGTACGTGATCAGGCAACGAGCACTGATGTGACTTCGAAGTTCGATGTCACGATTACACCCGGTGCGCTCACAATCAACAAACGACCTGTTATTGTAGAGGCATCTGATGGATTTAAGACGTTTGACAATACGCCACTCTACGCTTCAGGATATGAGGTACGCGAGCCTACTACGCCCGATGATGGTCTTTTGAGCGGAGATACCTTGACGGCGCAAGTTTCTGGAAGTCAAACGCTTCCCGGATCAAGCCCGAGCACGGTTGTTGAGGGCAGTGTTGCAATTGCTAATGGGTCTGGCGTGAGTGTTCTTGGTAACTATGCTGTTACTCGCGTTAATGGAACACTGACGGTCGGCCATGACGCAGCGAATCTCGTACTTAACGTTGTTGCAAACAGTGCGGACTATGTGTACAACGGATCTGCCCGTAGCGTATCGGGTCTTACCTATAATGGTGTAGCCGCTGCAGCCAGTGGCGATTCGGTAAAGCTTGTGGTTGATGGTGAGACGTTTACCGTTTCTGGAATGAGCGCTCGTGCATCAGGAACCAATGTTGCCGATAGTACCTCGGTTGATGTTACCGGAGCGTGCACTATTCTTAATGAATTAGGGATTGATATGACGCAGCAGTTCACGGTTAACCGGATCCCCGGTAAGTTTACTATTGCGCCGCGCCCCGTAACGATTACTGCTGGGTCAGCGGAGAAGGATTATGATGGTAGGCCTTTGACAGACTCACGTTGGTCTGCCGAGCAGGCACTTCCTGAGATCGAAACTGGATTGATTGAGCAGGACCATCTCTTGGGCGTTACGGTGAGTGGCTCGCAGACAACACCAGGCACCTCCCCGAACGTTCCTTCGGGTGCGGTATTTGCTAACGGAATGGCAGAGAATTATTTGCCAGTATATGCAGCAGGAACGCTGAAGGTTAAGGATAATGGACAACCTGGTGATCGCGTTATCGATATTGTTGCTAACTCTGCAACGGTTACGTACAATGGCGCCGAGCAAGCGGTTGAGGGATTGACATATAACGGGTCAGATTCCACAAGCGTAACCTTTGATGGCGTCACCTTTGAGATAAGTGGTTTGTCTGCGCAGGCGGCAGGTACGGCTGCTGGAACCTATCCTACGGCGTTTGATGGTCGCGTTGTTGTGACGGATCCAAGTGGTAACAATGTAACCAACATGTTCACGATCAATCAGTTGCCAGGGTCACTCGTAATTGAAGCAGCTCCTTTGGCGATTACGGCAGCATCAGGACAAAAGGTTTATGACGGGTCTCCGCTTGTAAACACCGATTACTCTGTTGAGGGACTCCTTGAGGGTGATGTTGTTAATTCTGTCGCTGTTGTAGGTAGCCAGACCGAAGTTGGATCATCGGCGAACGTTGTATCGAAAGCACGAGTGCAGCATGATGGAATTGAAGTTACGAGTAACTATAGTCTGGCTTATACAGATGGTACTCTTACCGTGCTTGCAGCTGCGCCTACTCCTACAACACCCGTGACTCCGCTGCCAACGCCAGATCCTACTCCAGTTCCAACCAATCCAGTTGATGTGGTTGTGCAGCCAGTAGCTGAAGCGCTTGCCAATGCTGTTGAGACGGTTATTAATCCAAACCCAACTCCGCAAGCGGGTACAGGAAATGAGAACGAGGAAGTAGCTGTCGACGAGAACGGTACGCCGCTTGGTTTGGCAGATCATGATCC
>JAVWLC010000382.1:0-2511 GCA_036638175.1 Raoultibacter sp.
CATCCCAAAAATACCCTATTGCCTTCTTCCTTGTGGGTGGTATACTTCTAGGGTTTCTATATCACACATGTTCGCGCGACCTAAACCGCGAGTGGCCACCGAAAAAGGCTGCGGAGTTAGGGAAGACCGTGAGCAGAAGCCTAACGAATGGAGAAAGAATGACTAAGGTCAGCATTACTTCGCTGCTTGATGCAGGCAGCCACTTCGGCCATCAGACGCGCCGTTGGAACCCCAAAATGAAGCCGTATATCTTCGGCAGCCGTGGGGATATCTACATCATCGATCTCAAGCAAACCCTGTACGGACTCGATAAGTCCTACTCCTTCATCTCTGACCTTGCTCGCAAGGGCGGCACGGTGCTGTTTGTTGGTACCAAGAAGCAGGCTCAAGAAGCCGTTGCTGATGCAGCTAACCGCTGTGGCATGCCTTACGTGAACGCTCGCTGGCTTGGCGGTATGCTCACAAACTTTGTGACCATTCGTTCACGCGTGAGCCGCATGGAAGAGCTTGAAGCTATGGAGGCCGATGGTCGCATGGAGCTTCTCCCGAAGAAAGAGCAGATCCTTCTTCGCAAAGAGCTTGCTAAGCTGCAGACCAACCTCAATGGTATTCGCAACATGAAGAGGGTCCCTGACGCTATCTTCGTGATCGATACCAACCGTGAAGTTATTGCTATTCACGAAGCTCGTCGTCTTGATATTCCTGTTGTTGGTACGCTTGACACCAACTGTGATCCTGATGATGTCGATTTCGGCATCCCAGCTAACGATGATGCCATTCGTTCGGTGAGCTTGCTTGCTGAATTCATCGCTGACGCTGTTATCGCTGGTGGCGTTGCTCCTGTTACCGCTGCTGATATGACTGGCGCAGCTGTTGCAGCAACCGCTGAGGTTGAAGCTGTCGCAGAAGTTGCCGCAGAAGCAGCTGTAGAGGTTGCAGAAGAAAAGGCCGCCGAATAACGCAAGTTTGTCTAGCCTTGCGGCTGACTGCTTGAGTTGGCATTACCCATCAACCGTATCGCAGGCTAGACCTGCGCGAACGTTATAGAAAGGATACATCCATGGCTGATATCACAGCTTCTATGGTCAAAGAACTCCGCGAAATGACCGGCGCTGGCATGATGGAGTGCAAGAAAGCACTCGTTGAAGCTGAAGGCGATCTGGATAAGGCTGTTGACGTCCTGCGTACCGCAGGTCTTGCTGCTGTAGCCAAGAAGGCTGGTCGCGCTACCAACGAAGGCACCGTTACCGCGCTTGTCTCTGAAGATGGCGCTTCGGGCGCTCTCGTTGAGCTCAACTGCGAAACCGACTTCGTTGGCATCAACGACAAGTTCAAGGCTTATGCTGAGAAAGTCGCTCAGGCTGTTCTTACTAACAAGCCTGCTGATCTTGAGGCCTTGCAGGCAAGCGAGATCGACGGCGAAACCGTTGACGCGGTAGTCACCGACGCAATTCACACCCTTGGCGAGAACATTCAGCTCACTCGTTTCGCTTATTCGCATCAGGATGGCGGCGCGGTTGCGAGCTACATTCACGGAGGCGGCAAGATTGGCGTTCTCGTTGAGTTCAAGCTCGGCAACGCTGCTACCGCAACCAACGAAGACTTCAAGCGCTATGGCCGCGATGTTGCAATGCAGGTTGCTGCAGCTGCTCCTGTTGCCGCAACGCGCGATGCTGTTGACGCTGCAATCGTTGAGCATGAGCTGAGCATCTACAAAGCTCAGGCTGCTGAGTCTGGTAAGCCTGAGAACATTCAGGAGAAAATGGCTGAAGGCCGCATTGAGAAGTACTTCAAAGAGAACGTACTGACCGAGCAGCCTTACGTTAAAAACCCTGATCAGACCGTGACCCAGTACACGGAAGAAGTTGCTAAGGGCATTGGCGATACCATCGAAATCGTCAGCTTTACTCGCTTCGTTCTCGGCGAACAGTAAAGAGCTGCACGCAGCGTAGTTGCTGTATTTAAACTTTTGAGCCCCTGTCCTTTGGATGGGGGCTTTGTGCTTATCTGCTTTCGTTATGAATGTTCGATGGTACACCCCCTGTTTGGGGGCGCTTCTTTTATGGTAGGAAGAACCTTTTTAAGTAGAGAGACGGAGCTATGGCAGAAGAGATTATCATCGTCAAAGAGAACTCAACCTTGACAGGAACCGTTACGGTTTCTGGTGCCAAGAATTCTGCATTAAAGCTCATCGCGGCGGCTGTGCTCGGGCAAGGTGCGTCAACCCTTCATAACGTGCCGCTCATTTCTGATATCAGCATCATGTCTGAAGTGCTCACGTGTCTTGGCGCTACGGTTGAGCGCCAGGATCATACGCTGACTATCGACACTACCGATATTGATAAGCATGAGACGCCCTATGAGCTTGTCTCCAAGATGCGGGCAAGCATTTCGGTGCTTGGGCCTCTCATTGGTCGTTTTGGTTGCGCTCGTGTTGCCATGCCAGGTGGTTGTCAAATTGGTGCTCGCAAGATTGATATGCATATGATTGGTCTTTAAGCGCTCGGCGTT
>JAVWLC010000383.1:0-2504 GCA_036638175.1 Raoultibacter sp.
AACGCACATAGTTGCTGTAGCGCTTGATGAGGCTCTTGAGTCCATACTCGCTCAGGTAGCCGTCGTAATTCTCTTCATCGGTATTTTCCTTGAGCGTCAGGATTACATCAGTGCCATGGCTTTCCCGCTGCGCTTCTTTGACCGTATAACCCTCGATGCCATCACTTTCCCAAGAATATGCCTGATCGGAATCTATTGCACGCGAGACAACCTGCACTTTGTCGGCAACCATAAATGCAGAATAAAAGCCAACGCCAAACTGACCAATGATGTCAACGTCGTCGCTTTGCGCTTCAGCATTCTCGGCTTTAAACTCAAAGCTATCTGAGTGAGCAATGGTGCCAAGATTTTTATCAAGATCATCTTTGTCCATACCAATACCGTTATCAGAAACAGTAATGGTACGAGCATCTTTATCAAACGCAATTCGAATCGCAAGATCGCTCTTTTCGATTTTGATGCTGGGATCCGTCAGGCTCTTAAAATAGAGTTTATCTACCGCATCGGATGCGTTAGATATCAGTTCACGAAGAAAGATTTCCTTGTTGGTGTAGATCGAATTGATCATAAGGTCGAGCAGCTTCTTGCTCTCAGTTTTAAATTTTCTCATGCTATCTATCCCTTCATTTAGCAGTCTCACCTATCGAGTGCTAACCAGAAATTTTAGTAATGCGAGAATAATTGTCAAGCCTCGATGTGCGCTCTTTGCCATCCGCTTATAATGCGTTATGAAAGAAGGGATAAATCTGTGTCACCTGATCAAAACAAACCTGCCATCATTATCGACGCCGATGCCTGTCCTGTGACCTCCGAAGCGCTTGCCGTTGCGCGCACCTATAAACTGCCCACTTTGATCGTTGGCAATTCAACACAAAATCTTGAGCGGCATGTCAAACGCGGAGACCCCAGGGCGAAAAATGAAGGTTTTTGGGTTGACGTACTCGCGGTTCCCGTTGGTTCTGATTCGGCCGACTTTGCCATCATCGAACAGCTTTCGCCCAATGACATCGTGATCACACAAGACATTGGTCTCGCTGCTATGGTACTGGGTCGATCTGCGCACGCAATTGGCGTTCGAGGACGCATATATTCCCGTGCCACAATTGATATGGACATGGAAATTCGCCATCAGGAAAAAAAGATCCGTCGTCAAGGAGGCAGGACAAAAGGACCTGCCGCATTCACCGATGAAGACCGCGAGTATTTCTCGACAAACCTCGCGCGACTCGTACAGTCAATTATTCCATAACACCTAAATCAGGAAAGCGGTTCACGAGCACAGCTTCAAAGGGCATGAGAGCAGCTTGAGCAAGCAATGCGTCCTTTTCATCACGAGAAAGCTTTTTAAAACGATACTCAGCGCTCATGGCTACATGCTTCGTTTCAAACGAGGCTTGCGCGAGGAGCACCACAGGACCACGGCTTCTTGTGTACTTGGCACCTTTCCCTGCATTATGTGCGGCAACACGCTGCTCCACAGAAGAGGAGTACCCTGTGTAGAGCGATCCATCCGCACATTCGAGAACATACATGAAGTGCTGTTGATGCTTGCTGGACATTATCTCTTCCATCGTAAATCAGTCATTGGCACAACAACAAGCTTACCATGAACACCCACTATCAGATACTCAGCTATCTCCCAAGACTAAGGGGCCAGCATCATGACCAAACACAGCATCTGTGCTCTCGGAGCTTTCAGACTCGTTGTTTTCGCTTGGCACAACTGCAGGTTCGTAGCGCAAAATATCATCAACACCACACCCCAGCTTCTCGCAAAGAGAGTCAAGCGTCGAAAAACGAATTGCCCTCACATGGTTTTGTGTGAGACGAGAAAGATTAACCGGAGAGATTCCAATTGCCGCCGCAAGGTCATTTTGCTTGATTCCACATCGAGCTATCTCACGTTTGAGTTGTACGACAATGGGCATGACAACCATCCAAATCAACAAAAGCTTTTCTATTTTACAGTAATGACATCATATTGATTTACCGTCGAGTGAGTACTTTCGCTAACCCACTTAGTATACAACATCACATACGCTCTACTCATGGACGAATTCATGAGTAGAAACAGAAGTAACCTTGGTCTCCTCATCAAAGAAGAGCGAGAATCGCAAGGACTCTCACAGCGCAAGCTCGCGCTCATGATCGGCATGCATAATAGTCATCTTGGTAGAATTGAAGCAGGGAAATGCAACACTTCGCTTGATACCATCTCCCGCATTTCCTCAGCTCTCGGTGTCGATTTCACTATCACTTTTTCACGAAACAAATAAACAGACGCGCCTGTTTTTAAACAAACGCGTCTGACGTACGTCTTACTTCAAAGCTCAAGTGAGAGCTATCGACGAGCTTCCAATTCCTTAATAAGCGCAGGAACCACTTCAAAGACATCGCCCACCAGGTAATAATCGGCAATATCAAAGATTGGCGCAGTCTCATCTTGGTTGATAGCAATAATCGTCTGCGAATCCCCCATGCCAGCAACGTGCTGCACTGCACCT
>JAVWLC010000384.1:0-2501 GCA_036638175.1 Raoultibacter sp.
CCAGTTTGCTGCTATCTCTGAGATATTTGGGGGATCGGTACTGGTTGAGCAGGTGTTCTCATATCCTGGTCTCGGTCAAGCCGCGGTGACGGCAGGTCTGGGGGGAGATGTGGCATTGCTTGCAGGCATTGCGGTTGTATCGGCTGCGATTGTGTTTGGTGGTAACTTGATTGCGAACGTGCTGTACGGTGTGATCGATCCGCGTATTAAGCGGGGTGAAGCTCATGTATGAGACAGATGGTGTAGTTTCTCCGCAGGCCACCCGCTCCCCTCAATCTCTTTCGGACGTACTTACGCGGTTCCATGCGCCTCGGGCAAGCAGTTCAAGTAATCGCATACGCACGCTTGTTGTGTTCATAGTTTCTATTCTGCTTCTGGCAGCAATTGTTATCGTGGGCTTTTTGGTTACCGATGCAGCTATGCGGACTGATTTTTCCGCCAAAAATCTGAGCCCCAGCTTTGAGCATTTTTTTGGGACTGACTGGATGGGCAGAGATATGTTCTTGCGCACCCTTTCGGGCTTATCAACAAGCGTGCTTGTGGGATTGCTAGCAGCAGGCGCCTCTTCGGTGATTGCTCTTATTTTGGGTGCAGCTGCTGCACTTGGCGGGAAGAAGGTCGATGCCGTCATAACCTGGCTCATTGACCTTATGATGGGTGTTCCTCATATTATTCTGCTCATTCTTATTTCCTTTGCTCTAGGGAAAGGATTTTGGGGTGTTGCGATTGGAGTGGCGCTTACGCACTGGCCGAGCCTTGCTCGCGTGGTTCGCGCTGAAATTCTTCAATGCAAGCAAGCTCCCTTTATTGAAGTGGCGCGCAAGCTGGGAAAAGGGCGCTTCACCATTGCACTCAAGCATATGGTTCCTTACGTATTGCCGCAATTTTTAGTGGGGCTTGTTTTGCTGTTTCCGCATGCTATTCTTCATGAAGCAGCCATCACGTTTCTTGGCTTTGGTCTGCCGCCTGAGCAGCCAGCCATTGGCGTGATTCTCAGCGAATCAATGGGCTATCTTTCTGCGGGCATGTGGTGGCTTGCGGTCTTTCCTGGACTTGCTCTCATTGTGACGGTATTGCTGTTTAATGAGGCTGGTTCGAACCTTCGCCGCCTCATCGATCCACATAGTTCGCAGGATTAGAGGCGCTATGAAACCGATTGACATCATCGAACACGAGGCAACCGAGCACGTTTCGGCTGCTGAACATCATGGACATTCTCATGCAACGCGCTCTCATCATGCGCATGGCCATCACTTGTTGCAAGTTGAAGATCTCACCATATCGTTTACCATGTACGATCCTGACGCGCCGTCATTCTTCCGGGCGCACAAGGTCGATAAGGCGGTCATTGAAAACCTCAGCATCTCGGTACACGCCGGAGAAATTGTTGCGGTGGTTGGAGCTTCGGGCTCGGGTAAGACACTTTTGGCGGATGCTATTTTTGGTCTCTATGAGCCGAACGCATCGGTTACGGGGCGGATTTGGTTTGATGGCGAACTTATGGATGCCCCTTCACTGCAAGCACTGCGGGGCAAGGGCATCTCGTTGGTGCCTCAGAGCGTTTCGCACCTCGATCCTCTTATGAAGGTGGGAAAACAGGTACAGGGCTTTGTGGCAGATGATACGGATCATGCAGGTGAGCGTCGTGCCGAACAGCAGCGTCTTTTTGAGCGCTACGGGCTTTCGCCTCATGTGGGAGATTTATATCCCTTCGAGCTTTCGGGGGGAATGGCGCGCCGTGTGCTGTTGACCTGTGCGCTTATGGACCATCCGCAGGTCATTGTTGCTGACGAACCAACGCCTGGATTGGATTTGGACCTCGCCGTAGCGGCGCTCGAAGATTTTCGCTCGTTTGCGGATAACGGGGGAGGCGTGCTCCTGATCACGCATGATATTGAGCTTGCGCTGCGGGTTGCTGACCGCGTAGCGGTATTTCAAGATGGTACGGTGGTGGAGGAAACGGCGGTAGCAAATTTCGCTTCTCCCGATACCTTGCACCATCCCTTCAGTAAGCAGCTTTGGTATGCCTTGCCTGAGCATGGATTTGAGGTGAGAGCATGAGTGTACTCGAGGTAAAAAACGTATCCTTTTCGTACGGGAACGATACGTCGGTGCTCTCTGATTTCTCGATGAGTGTCGAAAGTCATGAACGTGTGGCGCTGTGCGCCCCGTCAGGCTTTGGCAAAACGACGCTTGCTTTTTTGCTTGCGGGCTATAGTAAACCGCAACAAGGAAGTGTGCTGCTTGATGGCATGCCTCTTCCTTCGTCAGGCGTTTGTCCGGTGCAGATGATCTGGCAGCATCCCGAGACTGCCGTTGACCCGCGCATACGGATGCGCCGCACACTTGCCGAGGCTGGCGAGATTGATCCTGCGCTTGTTGTGGGACTGGGGATCAAGGAAGCTTGGATGAGTCGTTATCCTCATGAGTTATCGGGCGGCGAACTGCAGCGTTTTTGTATTGCGCGAGCACTTGCAGCGCAACCGAAGTTTCTTATAGCT
>JAVWLC010000385.1:0-2484 GCA_036638175.1 Raoultibacter sp.
AAGACTATTGATATGATGAGCAGCGAACTTGCCAACATCGTTCGTATCTTCGAACTTGATGGTGATGACGTACCTGGCGACTTCGACTTTCTTAATCCTGATTGGCATGACGGTCTGCGTCGTATCGCTCAAGCGTTCATCTACAACGTCGATGCGAAAGAGCGTTTGGCGCGTGTGCTGAATGACGGCCAGTTTGTTATCAACGGCATCTATGCGATGGCCAAAGATATGAATTGGATTCACATTAACGATGAATCCATAGACTACCAGCAATCAGTAATGCGCCGACTGTTACAAGAACTGAAAAACGATATCGAAAACCCTAAAGGTCCATTTGCTCTTGAGTCTGGCGTCGTGTACTTGAAAGCGGTACAAGCTCTGGCCGAAGCTGATATTGTTGATGAAGAAGAAGTAGACGAAGTGGATGAAATCGGGGAAGACGAAGAAGAACCAGAGAAAGAACGTGAGCCTCGTAAATTCCCTGTTGTGCTGCGTCACGACCGTATTAACTACGACTATGTTCATCGCGCTTTAGTTAAGATGGGCGTTATCAAGAAGAACAAGACGCGTAAGCAGTTAGACAACGCCAAGAAATCAACTGTCGCCCAACAAGAGGCTGCATTGCTCGCAACACTTCGCATTGCCGTATTGGACACAGACCAGGACGTGCTTGCTAAACTGGACGGAACAACACTTTACCAGCTGGCTGCGTGTATGACAAAAATGAAAGACGGAGATCACTATCCTCGTGACGAAGAATACCTGAAAGAACTAATTAAACACGCACTGCGTTAATCATCAATCATACCTAACATTGTAGGGAACAAAAATGAAATTCAAAGAAAACATTCTGGTTGTTAATCGTGTCGCTCTTATCATGGACGATGAGATGGTGGAGAAATGGGGAGCAGCCGCTAATGCCGATCGTGAACGTGCAATCTATGCGACTGCCTTGATTATGTCCAAACTCCAGCACGAAGTATCAACTGCGTTGGCGCTGGAGAATCCAGAAGCCTGTGTTCGTGCTAATCTGCTGTGGACTGATCACGGAGCTATCTCGGTCAGTGGCTTGTTCGTCATAGCATCGTGTGCCGACCTTGAGGTGTTGAATCACGTCGAAGACCATGACTACTTAAACCACCTGCACACGATCAAACGTGTCGCCGAGCAATACGGCTTTAAGATGACGGTTGTTCCAGTGAAAGCTGAATTTCCGTTTACTAATACCGAAATCCCTGCCAGCATGAAATGAGGTGACCTATGCCACGCGAACAAATCCTGATGAATGATGTTGCTATCGTCCTGACCATGAGCGAGCGCCGTGCGTTCTTAGGTCCAAAGCCTGACGGTTTCGTGTACTTGCCCTCGAAAGATGCGCTCACGAAGTTTGAGGCACATATCAAGAAGTACGGCAGCCGTGATGACTATGCGTTCATTGAACACCGTGAACTGCACTCACTCAATTCGAATGGTATCTTGGCACTTGCTCATGCTGTAGAGCAAGACAGTCAACGCCCGTGGCTGTGGACGAAAGAAGACTTCCGCGTTAAGCTCTGGTAAGCAAAAAACTGGACAAAATAGCTATTGTTTCAAAATGGCGCCTATGATATACTAAAAGCGTAGCGTCGTGCTACGCTTTTATAACATAAGTCTGAGGAGACACCAAAAATGATGCAAGAAATCAAACCAACCACTTCTGACCTCGAATTGCAAGATGCCATGATCGATGCCGCCGCCCAGAAGATTGTGGAACTCAAACCTGAATGGGTTGACGTGTGTGCCGCTGGTCTTCGTTTGTATTTAGTTGTGTGCGACGAGATTGGCGGTCCTATTCCTGAACTACGGTTCGTTCAGAATGGTAAGCCCTACCGTATACAATTCATGTTGAAAGAAGTGCAGGAAGGTGAAGCGTTCACTGCCAACGATATTGACCACGATCATCAAATGGCAATTAACGATGCAATGTTCAACGTAGCCGAATCCTGTCCTGAGGGTCATTCGATGTTAGACCTAGCGATTTGTTCTGGTCGCCTGTTTGTTATCGGCTATGAAGGTCTTGCTGGTACCCTTGATAAGATTTGCTTCCGTTCAAGTGGCAAGAACTACTCCATGAATCTGGTCAAAGGGGCTTAACATGAAACCCGACTACGCTTTGAGTAAACGCAGCAAAGTTAACGCCAACATCTACGCTTTCGTTTACGATGGTGATGTGTTGATTGCGGAAGATGCAAAGGAAGAATGGTTCTAATGAAAACGACTAACGATATGGTCAAACAGTTAAAACAACACGGTGTGCTTATTATTGAAGAACACCAGAAGCACGTACTGCCTGATTTGACGTTCACGCTTGACTGCATGTGCATCATGTTTACTAAGCGGGAAGTGGAAACTACGAAGCGCGGCCGTGTTGTTAAAATTCGCATGACCAACGTACACTAACTTTTGCGGTCTTGGCCCGTCCGTCCAGAAATGCTCACCCCCAAT
>JAVWLC010000386.1:0-2482 GCA_036638175.1 Raoultibacter sp.
AAAGGTATTTACTGTACAACCCGCTGCCTGCTCTTCCGTGCGCGAAGAGACAAGATACAACCCATAGGTAATGTTTTTAAACGCGTCAAAATCAAGCATAGTCAATCCTTCTGAGCAATTTTTATGGTGGATCAAATTGTAGCCGCAAAGTGATGGCGAGTTTGTGGTAATTGGCGAATTGCAGGTCAAATGCTGTTTGTTTAGCTAAAGTAACGCCCTTGTAATCCCCAAATTTGTGGGCCGCATTAAATATGCAAAGGAGTCGTGTTCAATGAACATGAGCCAATGGCTTGTCCAGCCGCAAAAGTATCTTGGACCACTTGGGCTTATTGCCCTCCTCGTTATCACCAACCTCGTAACGCCCCTCTCGCTCGACATGTATACCCCTGCTATTCCTCACATGACCGAACATTTTTCCACCGATGCGGGGACAGTCAACTTCACGCTCGCTGGATACTTTTTGTTCTTCGCTGTTGGATTATTGCTCTTTGGACCAACGAGTGACCGATTCGGACGCAAGCCAGTGTTGGTAGCTGGCATCGTCGTCTACTCAATAGCCAGCGCTCTATGTGCTCTCTCAACTGACATCTGGATGCTCATTGGTATGCGCGTGTTACAAGCGCTTGGTGCTGGTGCGGTCAGTGCTGTATCAACAGCAGTTGTCAAAGATGCAATCATCCCAGAAAAGCGCGAGATGATTCTTTCCATCGTGCAGGTGATGTTTGTTATTGGACCAGTACTCGCACCTGTCATTGGTGCACTCATTCTCCAGTTTGCTGATTGGCGTATGACCTTTTGGGCGCTTGCGTTTATTGGATTGCTTTGCGCAGTGCTCGCGCTGTTTTATCAGGAGACTCTTGAAAAGAAGGAACGCTTCGATGGTTCCGTCTTTGGAAGCATCGCACAACTTGGCACGGTTGCCAAAGACAAAGGATTTTCATCGTTTCTGCTGGTAGTAGGTTTGTATAACCTACCCTTTATGGCTTATATTGCTGTGGGGTCATACGTCTACATCAGCTTCTTTGGACTGACCGAGCTTGAATACAGCTATTTCTTTGCCATCACCGCATTGCTTACGGCAGCAGGGCCGTTCATCTGGCTCAAGGCGTCCCAGTACATAAGCGCGCGAAGGTTCACAAGCATTCTTATTGTTGTGGGACTCATTTCGGGTATCGGCATGCTTGTCATGGGAGAGTTTTCGCCGTTTTTGTTCTGCGTCACCTTCTTGGCGTTTGCCATGACTGAAGCGTGCGTGCGCCCTTATAGCACGAATATTCTCCTGTCGCAGCATGAAAGCGATACGGGAGCAGCATCTTCTCTCATTAACTTCGCCCATACCGCAATTGGATGCGTGGGGATGATACTTGCCGTCTTGCCATGGCCAAACTTTATCGTGGGTGTCGCAATAATCATTATCGGCACCATGATAGTGGCAGGCATTGTATGGATTGCGCTTTTAAAATCACACATTTCACTTAAAGACATCAAGGACGAAAACCCTGTTGGCGAAGAGAGCAAAGCAACCGCACAGCAGAATCGCTAAGCACGCTGTCCAAAAGCAGTCAAAACAGCCTCGCGACTTTTGTCGTCGGGGCCGATGATAAGAGTGGCGCCCCACGGAGCATCGAATCGCTCACGCGCTGAGTCAATAAGCCACTCGCGCACCACAATGAGTGCATGAGGCCATCTCTCAGTTGGTCCTTGCTCAATGAGACGAACAGCCTGCGTAAGCCCCCCGTCATGCTGAAGCTCAAGTCTGCCAAACTCATCAACCACCAACAAACCAGGCTCTGTGTGATCACCCTGGTTTGTTGCAGTACAAGCAATATCCTCAAAGTGAGCGTTCACCTGAGCTAGCGCTTCATCGGTGATAGACCAAGCGAGTCGAGCTTTTGCGCTTTCATTGTGCTGCCCATACATCCCATCCGCTCGAGCAAGATCATGGCGTTTCGCAAAGGCAATACGGTGCCCTGCCGGCAGAAGAACATTATCAATCCCCAATTTTTCACGGATAACCTCGTGAGAGGCATGCTCTGATTCCGACAGCTGAGCAGCTTGTTTGCACGCAGGGCTTTGCGTGGCGCCTCCGGCTCTCAACGCAGGATCCGCTGCCTGCTCTTCGCCCCAAACGCCAGGCGCGACAACGCCCCAAGAGGGAATATTCCGTTGCGCAAGTTCCTCAATAAGACGTATGAGCCATCTCGTTTTCCCAATTTGAACATCGCCCGTCAGAATAAACAACATGGTTGGTGATTCCTCTCTTCCTCGGTACGTTGTATTATACTTTATTGTGAATATACTGTTGAACGGAGAATCATATGGGATGTCCTGAAAAAGATTGTTGCTCATCATCTTCCAACACCAGCACTATTGCGTTTCCTGGTACCTTCGATCACGCCACGCCGTGGAAGTTTTATAACCACCTCATCGCCCACATTCCTGAAGACATCAAAGTCATCGACTATTGTCTCGGCACGCATTG
>JAVWLC010000387.1:0-2480 GCA_036638175.1 Raoultibacter sp.
TGGACACTACTGAGCGCTTGATTAACGAAGCGTTCACTAACCTCGCTGCCCAGCTAGTTGCTGTTAGTGGGACTGGCAGTGGTGATGAAAAACAAGCGGCGTCTGGTGCGTTCCGTCTAGCTATGCTGATGAACATTCTGGGCTTCGACAACGAAACACTGAAAGGTGTGTTAACCGACCCAAGCCTCTCTCGTCAGGCTGGTCTTATCGCAATGACTGGCCTGAACGATATGGGTCAGAAAATCCAATCGCTTTACGACGAGAAAACAAAATGAGCAACCCGACTAACCCATTAGCAGATTACTTCAACGCTGACGCAGTTATCCCAGGTGTAGACGATGCAGAAGATCGTGTCGAAGCTATGCGTGACGGTGGCGGCGAAGTCGTTGATGATAAAGATGCTGATGGCTGTGAGAGCGGCGCCTGTAAAATCTAACTCATGGGGCCTAGTGCCCCATTTTTGTTTGGGGAACATAATGCAAACAGCGTACCGTTGTAAGCACTGTAAGTACGTCCATATTGGTAAAGTAACTAGCTGCGACTGTCAGGGCAGTAAACGATTTGAATATACGTTGGTGCAAATCATCGACGTGCCTGAGAACGAAGATGGTGTTCCTGACTTCAAAGATCTCAAACACTCACGCGCTCAACGCTACGTCAACGTAAAGAACGGAACGTATGGTAACGGCATTTATGAACTACGTGAAAAGCGAGAAGGTGAGCGCTACTGGTGGACGCATCTGGGCCAGATGCAAAGCGGTCTGGACAGCACTGACGCAGGCTATAAGATGTGCGAAGATAATCGCAAAGCCAACTGTGTGCTGGCGGCTGCCGGTCCTGTGATGCTCGAAGCGCTCTACATGACCTATCAGTATTTCCATCGTAAGCGTCTGGTACAAGGCGATACACCACAGACTGCTATGCGAATCTCCATCATCGCAGATGCAATTCGTCAAGGCACAGACCTGTCTGTGTTCGATACACCCCAAGGACCGAAGGAGTAAGTGATGTTTTACGATATTCTGAAAGCGATACCTGCGATCATCCTGTGCTATATTCTCTGGCGTTATGTCATGAACAATGTCGAACGTGACCGCCACTTGATCAAAGCGCAAGAGCACTACAACTGCGGGCGTCTGGATCGCGGCAACGTCTGGGTACATTTGAAGACAGGTCGACCGTATACTGTGCTGTGTCTGACCAACACAGGTACGTCAAAGGCTGGGTGGGAAATCAATGTCATATACACGAATGACTTCCAGCAGATCTACAACAGGCCGTTCAGCGAGTTCTGCCATAAGTTCCATCACCTAAGTAGAGGTTCGAACGATGCGCACTTCAATACCACTCTTGATTGGATGCAAATGGAGGCCAACACGCGAATCACTCTGCCGAAAGAGGGTGAGATTTGGGTGGAGAGTTCTCGGCGCAACGAGCCTCCACAGAAACTGATGGCCCAAGGACATGTAGCAAAAGTCTACCCGTTACGCGCTCGTATTGATATGGTGCTCGGCTTAGGGGAAGCACATCCAGTCGTCGTATTTACTGTAAATGAAAGCAAGCAAACAGCGATGTTGCTTTCGCAATTCATTTTCATCTATCACAAAGAGGCTACCTCTGATGGAACAAACAGCTCTGGTGTTTAAGTACGTGATGTTCGTCCGTACGCGCAACAAAGAACGTACGGACGGCGTCCATCTACCTGTGATATTTCCCACGCATATTATGCACTCGGATATGGGTGACGCGATGCGTGGCTACGGCATGCACAATGGCTATCAGGATAATCATTATCACCAGCGCGTCGAGCCAGTATCAGCAGGCTTTATCAATCTGCGAACACTGCAATGCTTCGGCGAATCAGAATCTCTGGAACTTAAATCTCGTCCAGAAGATAGCGCAATCATTGCCGAGTATATGCAGACTCAAGGTAAAGGCGCAGAAGCTCCTAAAGAGGACGACGAATGATGGGAATGTTAGCTGCAATATGGAACAGTCCTTTCTGGGATAGCCCAGCATCTGCTTTCGTTGCGCCTGTTGTGATCATCAGTTACTTTGTTCTTACTGAACATCTTGAGCGCCGCACGTTGCGTCTGTCTCGTAAGGCATTTGCGGACGGCTGGAATCCAAAGAAGAACACACGGTTCAGACACAAGTGGTTTCCCTTTCTGACCTGTCGTGTGGACTTCACTTCAAATAGCCCTAATGACGCATTCACGCCGTCAGTTTTTGTGCAAAGGAATAGCGGGCGTTACGTTGAGATGCCTGCCTGTGTTTTACGTTATCGTTGGAAACAAATACAATGACGCCAATTATCGTGTTTAAAGAGCAGACCAATAAACTGCTCCAAGCCACATTCGGCCCTGAGACTCCATTCGTTGTTGTGTGTAAGATGCCAATTAACGAGCAAGGCCAGCCGATGGGAGATCGTGTTTATCTGACTAACGGTCCTAAGACTGTTACCGTGCCCAACGTGCAGG
>JAVWLC010000388.1:0-2479 GCA_036638175.1 Raoultibacter sp.
CAGGTAAGCTTCTTCGGCTGTCGTCCACTCGTTTCGCTTGGCACCTTTTCGCATTACAAATCTATTCCCATCTGCCGCTTGCGCGGCTCGCAGTAGGTAATCTCTATTTCCAGCCAGTCGCGGTTGCCCACGCGTGGCGCTTTAAGCGGAATCTCTCCGACAATGTAGCGGTCATCTTTATAAGCAACGGAATTAAGGGCATCTTCAACCAGCTTGAGGATGTTTGATCCATCCGGTGTTGACGTATCCTGTTCTCCACTGCGTCGCTTCGGCCAACTTGGCGGGCATTTCCGGTGGGATACGACTGCGAATATTATGGGACCGTCAAACGATGCGCGCAGCCTGCCCCTGGCCTCCGTGTAGCGTGTTGCAATATCCTCCATGGCTTTTCGGTGCTTAGCTTGCGTGTAGGGTCTTGGGTGTCCTCCCACCGTCTTGATCCCTGCGCGCATCCACCCAACGACTTCAGGTAGCTTTTCGGTATCGCACGCGATGCGAGTGCATACCGTTTCAATCTCGCTTAGCCCTAAGTAGTCAAGCAATGGCCTACGCGCTTTTTCGAGGTAGGGATTCATGCCGCACCTCGCTTGCAAAACTCGATAGCCTGCTGCCACGTGTCGGTGAAGAAGAAATCACCGGCGTTGCAATGTGCTTGCCACATCGCTTTGATGTCTACGGTGTCGATAGGTGCCTTGCGGAAGTGCACGATGCGCGTTATCTCGGGGTTCTGCATGGCCATGACGCGCGTGAGCGTGCTCCATAGGTTGTTGTCGGTATCGAACTCGCGCACGTCAGAGAGCTTGATACCCTCTAGGTTGCAGTGCTCGTACCAGCCACCACGCTTGATGCGACGGATGCTCTGGTTTTTGGCCAGGTCGCCGAATATCCAAAACATCCGTCGATAGGTGGTGCGGTGCTTGCGGGCCCACATGCATGCTTCTACGACGCGCTGTTCTGGCGGCAAGGCGTGCGGTCGGTCTTGGCAGAAGATGTTGAGCTGTTCGGCATCATTGACCGCAAAGGTGCCCGATAGGGTGTTTTCTGCCGTTACTGCCATGGCCAACCTCCAAACCTCATGTAGAATCCCAGCGTGCTGACGGCGTAGAGCAAGCCGAACATCACTACAACGAACGCTAATCCTTGCACAAAGGCTCGCAAGGCTTCGCGTTTCGTGATACCATCAAGCAATCCGTTCTTGGATGTTGAGCGCCGGGCTCCAACCAGGGCGCTCTTCTTGTCTTCTGCCGCCGTCATCGGATGGTGCCTAACGCTTGCCGGTCGAGCCATGGCCTGATTGATGCGACCCTCACCAGCTTCTTTTTCCTTCTGCGACTTTCGCCCACCTCTATATGAGGGATGGGGTCGATGCGGTTGTTGACCGCCGCGCGCATCATTGCTTCCGACACGCCTCCGATGCGTGCCGCCTCCTTGATTGGTGCATAGTATGGTGCCGCCTCCTCGAATAACGCAGTGAGCGCATCTGCCGTGATGATGTGGATGGGTGATTCTGCTGTTGATTCCATGCAAAACAACCTCCTTTCGTCTTATTTATTCTGGTTTCTTCATTGCATTCAGTTTTCAAGGTGCTGTGTTTAAATCGGGTCGCTCGCGGAGCATCCGAACATTTCCGATAGCTCCTTCATAAATGGCGACACATGCGGTTTCATGCGGGTATGAGCAAAAAGCCGAAACATAAAGCGAGTAAAACGAAGCTAATCACTAAGCGTGATATTGCGCTTGCCATGCTTGCCGGACTCTTGATGTTCGCTTTTGAGCTCGTTCATGATCTGGTCGTGATGGTTCTGCAGCATGCGTTTTAATAGCACGAGCAAAAACACGTTGACCGCAGCGGAAACTGCTACCGAGCTAAGAATCGCTAATTCCACTTGTCCACATCCTTTCGACAATTGTTTACTTTTAGGTGACACGTGTTGTTTTGTGATCGCGTGAGATGTTTGGACGACATACAAACCGGTTATATAGGTGGTGCCTGTGTCAAGCTGCGCAACGGCTTGGTGGAGTGTGCTTCATTCATTGTTTCCGCTCCGTGCAGTGGCTTCTGCTTGCTGCTGGGTTGCGCACTCCTCGCATTCGAACGGCTTGTGGCCGAAGGGAAGCGTATGGCAAAGTCCGTAACCATATGGGCACTCCAGAATCTTGCCTGGGTTGCGATTGTAGAGGTCTGCCACTCTCTTTTTGGTTGAGTACGTATCCCAGCTGATACTCAGCAAGAGGGCGAAGTTTGCGACTATCAGTAGTCCATCGAGCATTGTTTTTCACTTCCTCTCAAAGTGCGGTGGTAGGGCTAAATTTTCTTTTAGTTGCCAATCTGAGCAACGTCTGCGCAATCATGGAACAGCTTTACGATGTCATCCGCTTCTGCGTCGGGCTCGGTTCCGTCTTTGGTGAGTGCGTTGCCGATTGCTTCGGCGTAGTTGTGTAGAAGCTCTCGCTGGGTTGGTACGTCGCCGTCGGATTC
>JAVWLC010000389.1:0-2479 GCA_036638175.1 Raoultibacter sp.
TCTCAACCTATGAGATAGCTTACGTTACCAATGGAGGCAATGCTGTTACACCCCATACTGCACCGTATGGCTCTAAGCTCACCAAACCAACCTGTACCAAAGTAGGCCACACCCTAGAAGGTTGGTATACCGAAGCTGCATGCACCAATAAGTGGGACTTTGCTGTAAGTACCGTTACAGGTGCGACTACACTGTATGCCAAGTGGTCTGCTAACATCTACACGGTTACCTTCCAATCAAATGAAGGCAGCCCCGTTGATGCAACCACGGCTACCTTTGACAACACTATCGCAAAGCCAACTGATCCTACCCGTCAAGGCTACGCATTTGCTGGTTGGTATCGCAATCAGTCTCTTACCATCGCATGGGACTTTGCTTCTGACAAAGTACAAAACGATACAGACTTGTGGGCTAAGTGGACAGCCATTGTTGACATTGATGTTCCTCTTGATCCCAAGATATCCATTGATGCTCAAGGAAAGGTAACAACAGGTGCAGATGCCACCAGATCATTTGTATCAAGGTCCCCTAAACCTGTACTGGTGACTGGTATCTCGTGTACCTCTACAACATCTACCGCTTCTATCTTTCCTGATACTGCCCAGTGGCCTGGTATCAAGATAACCTTAGTAGATCCAACAGACCCTTACGGTGGAATAGGGGTGAGAATCAACAGGAACGCTCAAGCATCATTTACCATCCCTGCAGCGGTTAGTCCCGCATCGGCAGAGCTGCCCATAGAGTTTGGTTTATCGCTTCCTCGTGACATAAAGCTCTCATATACCGATACGCAAGAGGGCCTTCCCATAGCAACACTGTCTTACACCTTTGAGTTCTTGTCGTAAGGGGATGTGTGCTATGGAAGTCAATGAACAATCATCAACCCAAAGACATCATCGTCGTGTGTATCCCCCTGAAGTAAAGCTATCAGCAGTACGCGCTGTGATTAGAGATGGCATGTCGTATAGACAAGCAGCTGAGAAGTATGGGATAGCATCAGTATCTACCCTTAAGAAGTGGTTGATCACGTATCGCAAAGAAGGCAAGAGTGGTCTTGTCGATAAAACACGGGGCAGAATACAAGGCAGCACCACTTCTTTTGCCCCTGTGTTTGATCCCCTTGATCCAGAGCGAGGCTACCGCATTCGTAAGGAGAACACGCGACTGGTGGCTAAGCTTGGGAGGTGAGGGAGATGCAAGCCATCAAAACCACCTGCAAGCCCAGCGTGCGATTTGCGCACAAATCGAGGAAAGTATGCACAAATAAAGATTCTCGCCGCAGATGCTTGCATTTTGCGTTACTATAATCTGCATATTCTGCTCACGTGCTTGCACTTTTATGCATAAGCACAGAGCAAAATGATAGACCGTATGTGTTAACTGCTCGAGTGAAGGACGAAGAAGCGCCTACATGAGGAAGCGGCAACAGAGGCATGACATAATTCGCGATATTATTCGCGAACATAACGTCAAAACGCAACGCGATCTGGCTGATCAGCTGCAGGCTGAGGGGTATGATTGCACGCAAGCCACTATTTCCCGCGATATCATGGACATGGGCCTCGTGAAATCTCGCGAAGGATTTTACGTTCTTCCCGAAGAAATGCGGTTGCAACGTATGGTGTCGGAATTGGTTGAGGAAGTACATTTAGCCGGAAATATGGTTGTTGTAAAGACATACTCAGGTGGAGCAGCAGGCGTTTCAGCCGCGCTCGATAAAGCGAACCTTAAGGGCGCTTTAGGCACCGTTGCCGGCGATAACACAATCATGATTGCTACGGAAACTCCTGAGAGCGCTCAGGACGTTGCGGGTGCAATCAACCGACTGCGACGACGTTAGTCGTCTATTTTCTTTGGGGCCATTTAGGTCCCCCACTCATCCCGCTCTACCCTTATGCGCTCAGCCCTAAGGCTCACGAAGCTTAACGGGCTGCCGACGACTTAAAAACTAAGCCGTCGAACGGCAAAGCTGTATACAAACTCGGCAGCTAACCCGTAGCTCGGATCATGTGATTCGTGTCGTTGTGGTGCATAAGTCTCTTAAAACAGGTAAAAAGTCAGTACGGAAGGAACTAAAACAATGACTAAGGATAAAGTTGTACTCGCATATTCAGGTGGACTCGATACGTCAGTATGTCTGAAGTGGCTCCAAGATGAGAAGAATCTCGATGTTATCGCGCTCGTAGGCGATGTGGGACAGGAACATGATGGTCTTGAGCAAACCAAGGAAAAGGCACTTGCGCTTGGCGTGCTCGATTGCATCATTGTTGACATGAGGCATGACTTTGTTGAGGAGTACCTCACGAAAGCTCTGTATGCGAATGCCATGTATGAGAACAAGTACCCCTTGCTTTCCGCGCTTTCGCGGCCGGCAATCTCTAAGCACCTAGTAGATGCTGCTCACAAGTTCGGTGCCAAGTATATCGCCCATGGTTGCACGGGTAAGGGCAATGACCAGGTTCGGTTTGAGGCTTCCATC
>JAVWLC010000390.1:0-2457 GCA_036638175.1 Raoultibacter sp.
ATGTCATGCGTTAGCTCAAGCGGGCAGGTGTACTCTTCACGTAGCTTCATGAGGCATCCCTATCAAATGACTTTTTCTGGCGTGTTTACAGCAGCACGCCTACTGTTCTGGCTCGATCGCATCACTGAGCTTCAATGAGATCGATGAGATCCTGTCTTGTATGTACATCAAGTTTTGTATAAATATTACGAACGTGACTACGCACGGTATTCTCAGAAACGAACAAGGTCTTGGCAATATGCGCCTTAGTACGCCCACGCGCAAGAAGCGCTACGATCTCAGCTTCGCGCTCAGTCAAACCATAATTGACAGCTAGCGCAGCACAGTGGGCATCAAGTGCCTGTTCAGATTCACCCTGAGCAGTCTCGGTTCCGTCTTCCGTTACAGAAGTCTCCTTCTGTCCTGCCTCAACCGATTCGGTTGTCAGCGGATCAAACCAGCGCTTCTCTTCCTTGCGGCGCCATGCGCCCCGCGAGAGAAGAACCGCAGCCATCGATAGTCCGTAAATCACGACGACGATCACCATCAGGAAGTAAAGAGTGTCCTCGCTATCGCCAAACACGCTCACGCGCAGCGATCCCATCGAATACCCGCCGATGAGCGCCACTGCAAGGCACAATCGAGTACCCATCATGGCAAAACCCATTGGTACATAGACGGAGATTCGATGTGTACGTGCGGTATCAACCGCAAGATAAGTGATGAGCATAGCAATAAAGTAGTAACTGCTCAGCAACATGATATTAAAGAAGAGGCTGTAGCCTTCACTGAGAAACGGAAGGAAGACTAGCATCGCAGCCAATATAGGCATTACAACACGGCTAAACGTTGAAATGTTGGGGAAACGCCGTACCGCAAATGCGAATAAGCAAAACAGCACCAACGCACCAAAACGCGCTACTGTTGCAACCGAGCCCGAACCCGCAAATGAAATCTGTCCCGCAAGCATAAAGCTATTCAGAAGTCCCACCACAGCTTCAAGCACCCAAAACGCCACGATCGCATCACCGATCGCAAGCAGGGCGCTTTTATAGCGATCAAGCGATGGCTTCGGCAATACAGCTGCTTTTTCCTCAGCAAACACCACAGGCGCCTTTTGCCGTGCGTAGCGAGCGCACAATCCAATTGCAACAAGGAGCACACAGTTAAGCACAGATTGCACCGAGGCATGGGCGTTTTGCAGCATGACCGAAATCACCGCCCCAACCACAAACCCAAGTACAATCTGAAGAATCATACTCGAGGGTTTTTGCATGGCGAAAAGCTCAAGCCACACCAACCGTAAAATTACCGATGCAATACCATAAATAATGCCAGGAATCAGTAACGGCAACCCAAAAGGCAACAACGCAAACAGATTAAAGAAGACTGCGATGTTGGCAAAAATAAGCAGCCCGATCGGCATCCAAAAAGGAAGCGAAAACGTTGAAAGTTTTCCTCGAACAGTAAGAAAAACAATAGTCCCCGCGGTGGCCACAACCGAAGCGGCAACAACAACATTAAAAAAGATATCGGGAACGAAGAGAAACGATTCGTCAATTGAAGCAAACGCAGAAAGATAGCTACTTGTGCTCACGCCGTAGAACAAACCAAATCCAAGAACAATCACTACGGCAAGTGATCGGGGAAAGCCCGTTGAGGTACAACTATCCAAGCTTGCTTCGCAAACATCCTTTTCGACTGCTTTACGCTGAGACACAGAACCACTCCCCTCAACGATTATGATACTCGATTGTCGGCCCACTGTTCAGCATAAACGCCAATATAGTCCGAAACGGACGGTGACGAAAACGGCATTGAGAGGCACACTCAAAGGGCAGTCAGGCATTCGATTATCAAATGTCGGCTGCACACAAGAAGATCGCACACGGGTGCGATACATATGAGGGGAGAGATCATAGTATGAAAACTTCAATGGACCGTCGTAACTTCTTCAAGTTGGCAGGGGCTTCAGGTGTCGCAATTGCTGCAGGTGCCGCACTCGCTGGATGCGCAGCGCCCGCAGGCGGTGGCTCGGCTCCAACAGCCAGCGAAACCGTTGCTGGCACCATGCCAGTTAGCTTCGCCGAAGAAACTGACGTTCTAATCATCGGTACGGGTATTGCTGGTATGTCAGCAGCTATGGATCCGGTTGAAGCAGGCTTGAAGGTTATGCTCGTCGACAAACTTGAGCGCATCGGCGGCGAGAGCTTCATCTCCTGCGGCGTCATGAACGTATCTGGCTCAAAAATGCAGAAAGACGCTGGCATTGCTGGTGATCCCGAAGAGAAGTGGCAGAAGTACGCCCCTGTTCTCGAAAAAGCTGGCGAAACCGATGACATGGACTACAAGCATTCCGTATACATCTATCAAACCGAATGGGCCGATCGCATAGCGCAAGACTACGGTGCAGTCTTCCAGCCCATCACCGACTACATGAACACAGGCGCACCAACTTCAATGCTGCTCCCTCAGCAC
>JAVWLC010000391.1:0-2456 GCA_036638175.1 Raoultibacter sp.
GATTGTCGAAGAAACTGGCGGTACGCGAGTAGGTGTTACATTAGCTGTGCGCAAGCATGATGTCTATGACTTTGTTCTCGCAGTTGAAATCTTGCTACTCAGTGGAAGAATCTTCTGATGATCCAATCACAAGAGAGCCTGGTGGTTCTGTGCCTTTGGGCAGGAGTACGAGAGCATAATCGCAAGCATCAGCAATTCCGGCGACTGTCTCGCATCCAAGGGTTCCTCCTGTAGTATCAGCTTGATTGACAAGTGCGTTTACGTAGTTGCGTGTTTTGCCAATGCTCTTGCTTACTCCTGCCTGAGTTTTGCCTGATTCTGAGATGGCATGACGTACGGCATCCTGTGCTTTCATAATGAGTCCCTTAGAATTCTATAGAATAATGCATAGTAATTATTGTGTACATTCAATGAGTAAGCCTACTATATATTGTGCATTCTACCGATGAAGCGTATAGTTTGTCAACAACATAAGAGTGATGGAAGGGTATCTACGCAGCCTCAACATCTGAGAGATGCTCAACGTCTATCCAAGCTTTAGGCTTTCGGAAAGGGGTTGTGCAATGGGACGGAAAAAATGCAAACAGGTTGTTTCTATGCCAATGGAGATCGTTGATGGTCTAGGAGAGGCCGCAAGCCATTCAGAAGATCTCGTACAAGCGGTAGAGTGTGTGTATACCGCCGTTTGTTCCAAGCGGTGTGATCCTGAGGCGTACATTGATGGAACACTTGCTGTCTTACTTCTTGCGGCTGATCGAATTCGCGCTGAGGTAGTCATGCTTCGTGATGAAGCTGAGTACTTGCTGGAAGGCATGCAGGGCAGGGGATGAAGCGTGTGGACTTTGGGGCTATCTGCCCTAAAAAATACTAGTTTAAGATAAGGGCATATGCTTAAAAGTGACTATGTGAGAAGCGGATGAGTTGCAAAAAGCATCTATCAAAAAATGGTGATCACCTCAAGACAAGAACTCATCAAGACGGTCGAAAAGGAAGCAGCTAATTTTCAACAAAACCGCTAGTCGGAGGAATATCCCCCTTTTTGTGGTACGCCTTTTGGCTAAATACCCCACATGCAACCACGACACTTTTTTCTGATTTTGACATGCTTCTGACATGGCGCAAGCGTTGGCTTAGCGTCAAGCGCAAATCTTCCAATACGGTTTTGCGTGTCTAAGTAAACTGATTAAGGAGCGTGAAGTATGAGGGAGTCAGAAGCAGTCTCGCGGAGAAACTTTATTAAGGGTGGAGCAAGTGTGGCCGCTCTTATGGGACTAGCAAGTTTAACGGGATGCGCTACAGGGGCAGCAGCAGAAGGAACAAGCGATAGCACTATAAAGTGGGACGAAGATGCTGAGGTGCTGATTGTGGGTAGCGGATACGCGGCGCTTGCTGCAGCCATTGAAGCTCATGCAACAGGAGCTCAAGTACGCATCATTGATAAGCGAGATTTCCCTGGTGGCAACTCGATGAAGGCCGATGGCGACTTCGCTGTGTGTGGATCATCCGCCCAGGCAGCTCAAGGGGTCAAGGATTCTATAGACGATTACGTTAATGACATGCTCGTTGCGGGCCTTTATCTCAATGATGTAGAGAAGTGCCGAGCTATTGCTGAAAAATCAAATGAAACCTGGGAATGGGTGACTGATCTCGGTGTTGAATGGGTTAAAAACGATACCGGTAATATTGATTTGCTTCCTTACGGTGGGCACACAAATTATCGAACCATGAAACCAGTTGGTGCAGGACAATCTATTGTAAACGCACTGAAGAAGAAGGTTGATGAACTGGGGATCGAAGTCGAGCTCGGAAAGATGATGACGGAGATTTATCGCAACGATGAGGGCCGCCTGATTGGAATTACCATTCAGGATAAGGTTAAGAACAACGATCCCACTACGGGAAAACCAGTCAATATTAAGGTTAAAAAGGCACTGGTGCTAGCAACGGGTGGTTTCGGTGGTGATGTAACGTGGAGAATGCAGCATGACCCGCGTCTCGATGATTCTCTCATGAGCACCAATCGCGAAGGCTCTACCAGTGAAGCCTTGCAAGCTGCAATGAGGGCAGGCGCTCTGCCAGTTCATCTTGATTGGATACAGCTTGGTCCGTGGTGTAGCCCCGATGAAGAATCGCTTGGATCAGCGTGGACCTACATTGATTCAGGTTTCCCCTATGGTCCTGTAGTGGCTCCACAAACCGGTAAGCGAATTGTTAATGAAGAACCTCTTATTCAGATTGTTGACAAGCGAAACCTTCCCGATTGGGCGTTTCCTTTCCTTGAGCCGTGTCTCGAAGAGGGTTGTACGTGGGAAATGAATTCGATCGAAGAGGTGGCCGAAAAGTTCCAGATTCCGCTACAGCCTCTTCAGGAGGAAATTGCTCGTTACAACACGTTTGTCGAGAATAAGCTTGACGAAGATTTCGATAAGAAGATTCCTGAAAATGCACTGCCAATG
>JAVWLC010000392.1:0-1327 GCA_036638175.1 Raoultibacter sp.
GTTGTTTAAGGTGCAAGGTCAGTTAGGTGAGTGACCTTGCACCTTTGCGCTTACTTTTGCTTGTTGATAGCTTTGGTGTGAGCCTTATATGAGAGAAAGACGCAGACAAGGAGTAAGCCAGCGCCCGCAGCCAAAAGACCTATGGGCATAAGAGGCATCGTATCGCCAGTGGCTGCCAAAGATTGTGCTGCTGGGCTTGGACTTGGATTTGGACTTGGGTTTGGAAGAGGCTGCGGCTCTGGTGGTACAGGGGTCGGGGGAGTAGGTGGCACGGGATTCTCTGGCTGCAGTACTACACGGTTTGATACACCCGTGTAATGTCCATCGACCACTTCAAATAACCCCGTGGGGGAGAAGCTCCAAAACGATGTAACCTGATCAGGCAATGTTTCTACATAGTGCGAGATGCTACCGCCTTCGGAAATTGCCATGTTGGAACCAAGTACGATATAAGCGGGATCAGACGGAGCTAAGCGATTTACGGTAGCGCCAATGCCTGCTTCGGTGCCTTGGGCAATGACGGTACTGTTGGTGATTGAAAGGGGATCGACAGAACTTACTATGCCTCGGGAAGCTTCTCCTGTGGCTATCATGGTTACCGTGCTATTGACAATATCTATTCCCGACCAAGAGAGAATGCCTGATGTCATAAACCCACCTGTCGAGGTGCCATCGACAGTGGATGCTGCTATGGTTATAGGCATGTTGGATGACCACATAAACCGTTCTACCGTTGATCCAGTGACGCGCGATTGGTCAAGAGTGATGCCACGCATGGCTTCAAGACCTATTTCGCCTGAGACTTTGATGGTGCTCGCAGTTGCTTGAATACTCCCTTGACCAGGACCTGTGTTTGCGGTTTTTGCTTGGAGGGCCGCACCGCTTTCTGATGCGGCGGCGTTAAGCGTGATCCCATCAAGAATGATGTTTCCGTTGTTCGACATAAGGGATACATCTGCCGCAGAAGGATCGCTTACGGATGTGCGCACATCTGCTGAGCCTCCTGTAATTGTGAGATTGCCGCCTTGGGCTAGAATGCCGCAGTTGGTTATATCGAACCCAGTAACCGTATTCGTGATTTCTGCGTCGTTGATAGCTATTGAGCCGTTGGATGCATATATGCCGTATGAGCCACCTTCGGCACCAAGCGTATGAGTAGTGACGTTGCTTTTGAATATATCAATCCCCGATTCCGCATAGATGCTGCATTGGGTTGCTGTGACATTGAGAGTGGGTCCGCCGGCTTGCGCTTTACCAATGGTAAGGTGCCCCGTGTCAGCGGAAATACCAAGAAGGGGGACGGTGATATCCTTTGGATCCTGTGTCA
>JAVWLC010000392.1:1337-2447 GCA_036638175.1 Raoultibacter sp.
AAGTTGGTTCGTATGGTGAGTGAGCCATCGCCGATGATGGATAAATCACCGGTAGATGAACAGATGCCTTCCAAAGCCTCTGTGGCGGCAGCGTCGACCGAAAGCGTGATGGTGTTTGTGCCGAGTACTATGATGGTTGCATTGGAAGTGAGCTTGATGCCGTGCTGCGATGTGGCTGAAAGATCAAGATTGTCGATGGTGAGAGTTCCTTCGCCGTCCCATGTGTAGCCTACGCCAGATGACGGAGAGCCTGGCGCAAAGGTAAGCACAGCAGGTTCATTGGCAAAGGCTTTTGGCGGAGAAATAAAGGTAAAGAGAAGCGCAAGCAGCACTGCGGCTATCAGTTTGAGCGCGAATGATTTGTTGGCGATTGGGTTAGCTAATGCCGGGATTTTAACTTCGGAAGAGAGTGGTGTGGAACAGGTTTCGTGGCGTTTCATACAGTTTCCTTTGATAGGTAAAGGGGGTGATAAGTCCATGAAAAAGCCTGATAATACCGCAAATCATAGCATGGCAATATACTATGTCGCAAGTAATATGAGTTCTTTCGAGCTGTTTCCGCTATCATAGTGGTATCAATCAATAGTTCGCACAAAGGAATAATCATATGCAAAAATTTATTGCCAAAGAATCTTTCTGGGATCTATTTCCTGATGCCGCCATCGGCGTCGTAGTGTTTCGTGACATGAAGCCAGCCGAGGAGATTCCTGCTGAGGATGCGGCCATGATCGCGTCAATCCTTGTTGAAGCAAACCAAGCTGCAAACAAGTACCTTAACAGCAACGTTATTTCTGAAAATGAAGCAGTAAGAGTCTGGCGCGAGGCGTATCAGAAATTCAAGACAAAAAAGGGAGCTCGCTGCTCAGTTGAAAATTTGCTCAAGCGGGTACTTAAAGATAATCCTGTTGGATCAATTACGCCTTCGGTTGATCTCTATAATGCAATTTCGCTTAAGTACGCACTTCCTGTTGGCGGTGAAGACGTTGATTCGTTTGTTGGCGATGTGCTTCTTGATGTTACGGAAGGTGGCGATGCGTTTCTTCCTCTGGGAGAAGATGCGGACGATCCAACGCTTCCTGGTGAGGTGTGCTATCGCGATGATGCTGGCGC
>JAVWLC010000393.1:0-2446 GCA_036638175.1 Raoultibacter sp.
TGGACACTACTGAGCGCTTGATTAACGAAGCGTTCACTAACCTCGCTGCCCAGCTTGTTGCTGTTAGTGGAACTAGCGGTGGCGATGAAAAACAAGCGGCGTCCGGTGCGTTCCGTCTAGCTTTGCTGATGAACATTCTGGGCTTCGATAACGAAACACTGAAAGGTGTAATGACCGACCCAAGCCTTAATCGTCAGGCTGGTCTTGTTGCTATGACTGGCCTGAATGAGATGGGTCAGAAAATCCAACAACTGTACGACGAGAAACAAAATGAGCCAACCAGATAATCCTTTGGAAAAATTCTTCGATGAGTCTGCATCTATTCCTGGTGTTGACGAAGCACAAGACCGCGTTGAATCAATGCGTGACGGTGGCGGGGAAGTTGTAGAAGCATCTGATGAATGCGAAGGTGGCGGCTGCAAGATCTAACTCATGGGGCCTAGTGCCCCATTTTTTGTTTGGGGAAACATGATGCAAACGGCTTATCGTTGTAAGCACTGCAAGTACGTCCATGTAGGCAAGGTCAGTAGTTGCGACTGTCAGACAAGCACGAAATTTGAATACACTCTGGTGCAGATTATCGATGTACCAGAGAACGAAGAACAGGTACCGCAGTTTAAAGATCTCAAGCATTCCCGTGCACCGCGATACGTGAACGTTAAAGGCGGTCACTACGGTAACGGCATCAACGAAGTCCGAGAGAAACGTGCTGATGGTTCAGTCGTCTGGACTAATCTCGGTACGATGCAAAGTGGTTATGACAGCACGGACATGCCCTATAAGTTCTGCGAAGACAACCGTAAGGCAAACGTTGTACTGGCTGCCGCTGGTCCAGTGATGCTCGAAGCGCTGTATATGTGCTATCAGTATTTCCATCTCAAGCGTGAAGTACAAGGCAGTTCGATCAAGAACGATAGCCGACTGTCAATCATCGCTGATGCCATTCGACAGGGAACTGATATTTCTGTATTCGACACGACACAATATCCTAAGGAATAACCATGTACCAACAACTCAAAGAAAAACTGGTTCAGTATGGTCTGGCGATTCATAATCGTCGTCAGGCAAACCGTCAACGTCTTGCTGCTATTCGTGCCATCAAGGACAATGAGATCCACGGCGGTCAAGTATGGACAAGCCTTAACGGTGCCGACTATCAGGTACTGTTCCTGACGAACATCTACACGGACGGTCCTATTCAAGTCGTGTACTCTCGTCACTGGGCGTACATTTCCTCTATGCCTCTGGAAGACTTCCTAGATCAGTTCACGCACAAGCGCGAGATTGATAACTCTCTGGCGAGTGCTTCAATGGACTTGATGGCTATGGTCGCCAACAAGAAGAACGATGGTCGTATTCGTCTGCCTCAGAAAGGCGAATCGTGGTCACGCACAGATCATATACCAACAGGTCTTGATGAAGACAATATGCCTATAACCAAACCGGTCAAGGTAATTGTTGAGATTCAAGGCATCGTCCATCAATCACCCTCGCAGCCATTCATTCTGTTTACTGAGAAAGGCGAGCAGAAAGTCCTGAACATGCACCAGTTCTTAAATCGCTATAGCCCAGAGGCGGAATAAAATGATGGAACCGGTACTGATTGATATTCTGAAAGCTGTGCCTGCTATTATCCTGTGCTACATCATCTGGCGTTGGTTCCAGGCCAGGGTTGAGCGTGACCGTAATCTGATTAAGGCGCAAGAGCATTACAATCACGGTCGTCTTGATCGCGGCAACGTCTGGATTCATTTGAAGACAGGTCGTCCTTATACCGTGCTCTGGTTGACTAACACGGGAGTAAATAAATCTAACTGGCGTAAAGGCTGGGAGATCAATGTCACGTACACCAACGACTTCGAACAAATCTGGAATAGACCGTACAGTGAGTTCTGTCAGAAGTTTCATCATTACTCTCGTGGTGAAAATGAGGAGCACTTTACCCTTACGTTGATGGCTGAGCAGATGATCCACAATACCAAGATATCTTTACCTAAAGAGGGTGAGACTTGGTTCAAAGGTACAGTTCATGCTACGGACCCTGAACTAATTGCTCAAGGCCATCCTTCGCAGACAACGACGCAGACCCGTGTCCATATAAATCATGTCCTTGCGCTTGAAGAAGCACATCCAGTCGTCGTATTTACTGTAAATGAAAAGCAGACAGCAATGTTGCTATCCCAATTCATTTTCACTTATCGTAAAGAGGTGTCCTTCGATGGGTCAATCAGCTCTTGTGTTTAAATACGTGATGTTCGTTAGAACGCGCAACAAAGAAGAAACGGATGGTGTCCACATGCCGATCATCTTCCCTGCGCATATCATGCACAGCGATATGGGTGAAGCCATGATTGGCTATGCCATGTCGAACGGTTTTCAAGAGAATCATTATTACCAACGCATGGTCGCTGTTAGTGCTGGGTTTATCGATATGAACTCGCTTACG
>JAVWLC010000394.1:0-2433 GCA_036638175.1 Raoultibacter sp.
TGACGGCAAACGAAAACCGTGTTCGGTCAGCGTGATCTTGCGGCTACGGTCACCTTCGTGCATACCGCGAATCTGCGGTACGGTCACGTGACTCTCGTCGATAATGCACAAGAAGTCCTTCGGGAAATAATCGATAAGCGTATAAGGAGGCTCACCTGGCTCGCGTGCATCGGTATGGCGCGAGTAGTTCTCAACACCCGAGCAATAGCCCATGGTCTCAAGCATCTCAAGATCATAGTTGACACGCATTTCAAGACGTTGCGCTTCGAGCAACTTGCCTTCAGCCTTGAATTGCTGCAAGCGATCAAGCAGCTCTTCACGAATGGTCTTAATGGCATGATCCATCTTTGGACGCGCGGTCACATAGTGAGAAGCGGGCCAGATGGGAAGCGCTTCGTACTCGGTGAGTATCTCGCCCGTGACATTGTTGACCTCAGCGATCTTCTCAATTTCATCGCCCCAAAACTCCAGGCGCAGCGGGTTGTCAGCATACGGAGGAAACACGTCAAGGGCGTCCCCGCGCACACGGAACGTACCGCGTTTGAGTTCGTAATCGTTGCGATCATACTGAATGTCGATGAGCTCGTGAATGATAGTGTCACGCTCAGCAGGTTTGTCCTTGTCGACAAACACCGCCATACCCGCGTAATCAAGCGGTGAGCCGATGCCGTAGATGCACGATACGCTGGCAACAACAATGCAATCACGGCGCGAAAGTAACGCTGAGGTAGCTGCGTGACGGAGCTTTTCAACCTCTTCGTTAATCGAGGCGTCCTTCTCAATGAAAGTATCACTTGAGGGAACGTATGCTTCAGGCTGGTAGTAATCGTAGTACGACACGAAGTATACGACCGAGTTGTCGGGGAAAAATTCCTTGAGCTCTGAGGCCAACTGCGCCGCAAGCGTCTTGTTTGGCGCCATGACCAACGTCGGTTTTTGCACACGCTCAATGGTTTTAGCCATGGTAAACGTCTTGCCCGAGCCCGTCACACCGAGCAAGGTCTGGTAGCGCATACCATCTTGAATATTTTTGGCAATCCGCTCTATTGCCTGAGGCTGATCACCTGCAGGTTCATAGGGAGACTTGACCGTAAACGGCGCGGTGGCAAGCCTGACGTCAGGAAGCTTGCCTTCCATTTCTATTCCATCGATATTTGAGAGATGAGCCATGAAACCTCCGCCGAAATCGACACCCGTTATTGGATGGAAACTGCATAAGGGATTAAGCGTATCACAAGCGCATTAGCATGAACAGATGTTCGATAGAATCATTACCGAACTGAAAGCTTTTTCCATACCTGCATCGCGCGATCACGCAACGCATCGAAGTCGCTATCATTTTCGATCACGTAATCCGCCCATGCGCGGCGCTCGGTATCGGTTGCTTGCTGCGCAAGGCGACGGCGAACATCAGCCTCATCGAACCCTTTTGCCACAGCACGCGCAATGCGCTTCTCTTCGGGCGCCACGACGGCAACCACCGCATCTGCCACATTGGCAAACCACCCGTTGGGGCCATCATATGCCGACACCTCAACAGCAACTATAGACGCGCCATCTGCAGCGAACTCGCGCAACAGCGCATCAAGCTGCCGAACAATCCTGGTCATTGAGATGCTGTTCAACTGTGCGGTTGCTTCATCGCTCGCGAATGCCTTTGTTGCAAGAGCACCGCGGACAACGTTGCCTTCGCCATCAAAAATATCAGCACCGAACGCTTCCTCAAGTGCATGTTTTGTGTCATCGAAGGTAAGGATCTCGTGACCAATGACATCAAGATCAATTGTCGGCGCACCAAATTCAGCGAACAGCTTTGTCACCGTCGATTTGCCCGATCCCATGCCACCTATGATAAATACAGTCTTCATGCGTCTATGATAGCAGGTGTCTAGGATTACGCGTCAGCCGCGTTTTGAGAGGAATCAAGTCCAGCGCACGCAGCAGATGAAACGGCCTCTATCATGCCGCCGCCCAGCACTGTTTCGCCTAGATAGAAAACAGCATGTTGACCTGGGGCTGTGGTTGGCTGTGGGCTCATGAGCTCAACGTTTACCGAACCGCCTTTGCCAGGAGACACACGACAAGCAGCCCGCGCACTGCGATACCGCAGCTTAACCATGCATTCAAGCGGCTGCTCGAGCGACAAGAACGCCTGCCAATTCGGATGGGCCACCGTCACCGCCCCTATGGACGTTTCATCCTTAAATCCTACAACAAGCTCATTGCGCGAAAAGTGCTTTCCAATAACGTAGTACGGGTCAGATGCGGCGATGCCGATACCCTTTCGCTGCCCGATGGTGTAGCGGAACAAACCTGCATGCTCGCCAACGACGGTGCCGCGCGAGTCAACCACGTTTCCGGGGACTCCCTCAACACCGCGCTCTTCGAGATACGCAATATGATCACCCTCGATAAAGCAGATGTCTTGACTTT
>JAVWLC010000395.1:0-2429 GCA_036638175.1 Raoultibacter sp.
TGGTTTCACCTCGCTATTCTTGCACGGTGACGAACACGCTTGCGGGCATTGCTTGTTCGAAGCCACCGGCATCAATGGCCTTGCATTGCAGTAAGTAAACGCCCGCTTTTTCTGGATTCCACTCAACAGTGAAGTACGACCACTGATAAGGGTCAGCATCGGCGGGAACATCGATAGTCGTCCATGTGTTGCCGTAATCGGCGCTGAAAGCAATTTGTGATGTCTTGTGACCTGAATTGTTGCAGGCATATGCGTAGCCTTCAAGCGAGATAGGCTCGCCTAGTTTGAAAGTGACCTTGTCGTTGCTCGGGTTGATCCATGAGGAATGAACGAGGTTAAAACCCGTTTCCTGATAGGTCTTTAACTCCGTGGGGCTTGCCATGGTGAACCAGTCGAAATGTTTTGCGGGTTCAGTTGCGAAAGTAAGCTCGCTTAGATACTTTACCCAAGCGGTTGCTGGTGCGCCAGGGATGGCAAGCCGTACGGGATAGCCCTGATCGGGAGGCAGGGGCTCGCCGTTAAATGCGATGCACATCATAGCACCCGCATCAAGTAAGTCTTGTACGAAAAACGACTTGCTCCACTGATCGTCTCCGACAGCTTTCATACCCACGTAACCATCCTTGAGCCCGCCGCACGCTTCGATAATATCTGCGATAGGCACTCCGGTACATTCCAAATTGGCTACTTGAAAACCATTAATCGCGTTGGTTGCGCAAGCCTCGGTGAAGGTCTTTGTTACGCTCATATTTTTTAAATCATCCACGGTAAAGGAGCGCGGGTTGTTGACGCCCTCCGTCACCTGCAGTTTATAGCTTTCGTCATATTCGGGAACTTTTGAGTTGACGGCGGCAAATAGATCTTTTAAATCGGTAACATGCTGATCAATAGCTACGTTCTCGAAAGAGATTTCACGGTCAAGCGTGATGCCTGCCATCGTGTTGGCTTCGTAGCCACGCATGTTGGAAATCCAATCCTGCATCTTTTCTGATCCGCCGTTACTGAAGCCACCGAATTCGTCTGTGTACTTATATAAGTCCCACAAAACCATTTTGCCCGAAAGATCTGTCGCGTGACAACTCCAGCAATTTCCCTTTTTATCATCGACAAATTCACTTGAAGAATAGTGAGCGGCATGGACAGGATCTGAGAGGCTAGGACCGCCAGCCCAACGATTGTAGTAGTGACATGGCAGGCAGTCTGCAATCCCCGTTTCTTTGCCATAGGTTGCTCCGGCAGCCATAAGATGCTTGTAGTTTACTTCAACATCAGCAACAGCCGAATAAAGATCAGCGTGACAGCTGTTGCATCCGCGGTTGCCAGCGTTCATGTAATCATCAGCGTGTGCAGTCCCCTTGAACACCCCTGCATCGTAGTTGGTAAAGGTCCCGGGCATCTCTGCGTCGGCTTTACTAGACGAGTTGCCGGCCGCATTGTCAGCTGCATTGTTGGTCTTGGGGCTGCATGCTGCAATCCCAAGAAGAGCAACGGCCAAACCCGCTACAACGCAAAATATCAAAATCTTCTTTTTTATCATCTCAACACCCCTTCCTTGTTCGAACTCCATTTTCTGACAAGATGGAGGGCGCGCGTTTTATTCGATTTTTTACCCCCCTTCTTTCCCTCCGCGTGTCCTCGCTCTGCAAGAGTTCATCGTATTGTTTGATTGTTTTTTGAGAACATCGTTTTTCAATGAGGTTTGCAGGGTGTTGAATCGTGTCTACGTAATTATGTATGAGAATGGCGAGGCGAAGTAGCCGGTTGGCGGTCGCCTGCAAAGTTGGTTTTCCGAAAGAGTCTCTATTCCATAATCGTTTCTCCTGCTTAATTGCGAAAATAGTCTTTTTTTGACGAAGGGCTACTTCGTCCTTTCGCATTTTCAGCACGTACCCCTGTTGATGAATTATCGACACTTATGCTAAGGTCAGTACCACGTTTAATGTACAGGTGTTTTGTTGATCGGGCATGATTGCGCGATGCTCCTCCCTAACGCATACCTGTGCGCAAAGTATCAGGGGGCCAACGTGGGCGCAAAAAAACAAGGCGATAAAAGATGGGTCAGAATGTCGGATACCGTCGCCTCAGCTGTAGCTGCTGCCTCGTTTTGGGCTTGGCTTAACCTTTTCCACGAAATGGGCCGCAATCAACTTATGGCCGTGTATTACATGGATAGCGCGAGCTTCACGTTTAATCCGGGGGGCTTTCTCTGTGCAGCTTTGCCCTTTGGTCTCTTTCTTGGGGCCGCGTTGTATTTCGCAGCCGCACGGTTTGGGCGAGGGGCACTTTTTGAGCGCGTGCCGGCTATGGGGTATTTCGTTGGACTGCTCGTTTTGCAATTTCTTCACTACGCAGCATCATTTTTACTGCATGCTTATGGACTCATGATAATTATATATGTCGTTATTAACGCCGTCTGCGCCATCGTGCTC
>JAVWLC010000396.1:0-2401 GCA_036638175.1 Raoultibacter sp.
CTTGCTCTTGCCTAGAACCTTTGTTCGTGTATACTATAAGGCGAACAAAAGTTCATGTCAAGATATTTTTAAAACATTTGTTCGCTGTTTTGAAAGGAAGCCCTATGGGAGATAAAGTTACAAAACGCCAGCAAGCAGTACTCGATTGTATCGAGGATTGCATCCGTGAGAAGGGATACGGCCCCACGGTACGCGAAGTTTGCCAGAGCCTTGGGCTCTCCTCCCCCTCAACCGTCCATGTACACCTCAAGGCGCTTGAGGATAAGGGGCTTATTAAACGAGATCCCCTCAAATCCCGCTCTATCGCGCTCACCTATCATCTTGATGATGTCAATGCAGCAGGTGCGTCTGATATGATTCAGGCAAACTTCAGCAACTTAGTCAACCTTCCTTTGGTTGGAGATGTTGCAGCAGGGTCCCCTATCCTTGCGGAAGAAAATATCACTGACACCATCACGCTTCCAACTGATATTGTTGGTGATGCGGCGGCGTTTCTCTTGTCGGTTCGCGGTGATTCAATGATCGAGGCAGGCATCAATAGCGGTGATTACGTTGTCGTCAAAGAACAACCGACAGCAAACAATGGTGACATTGTCGTAGCTATCATAGATGACGGCGCAACGGTTAAGCGTTTTTACAAAGAAGCTGACCATATTCGTCTGCAACCCGAAAACTCCTCAATGGATCCCATCATCACCACCGACTGCTCGATCGCTGGAAAGGTTGTTGCTGTCTTCCGGCGCCTTTAAGTACCTCAGAATTTGATCATGTACCACCAGAG
This sequence comes from Raoultibacter sp., assembly GCA_036638175.1. Classification (GTDB taxonomy): domain Bacteria; phylum Actinomycetota; class Coriobacteriia; order Coriobacteriales; family Eggerthellaceae; genus Raoultibacter. The sequence goes on from JAVWLC010000396.1 coordinate 782, forward strand.
TGATCCAGTACCCCCTAATGCATCGACTTGATCCATTAGGGGGTACTTTTATTCAGGCCTCATACAAAACGACTTCAAACGACTATGACACAACGAATTCTTCAAACAGTGAAACATACGTGGGGCTGATCCGCATGTCGATGCTAGTGCCGCCTTCGCCATGCTCTTCTCTCACAATGGATCCTCGTTCATGGGCCACCGAAACAAGATCACCGCGTTCGTAGGGAATAAGGACGCTCATCAATGCATCATGAGCTGAAGCAACGCTTGCAATGCGCGTCACAAGAGTATCAATCCCATCTCCAGAGAGCGCCGAGACAAACACGGCATCGCTATGTCGAGCTTTTAATCCTGCAAGCTCAATGCCCTCAAGCAGATCAATCTTATTAAATACTTCTACCCTCTTGATATTTTGTGCTCCAATTTGCCCTAAAACATCTTCTACTGAGGCAATTTGAGATTCACGTTCTTGGGAGGAAGCGTCCACAACATGCAAAATAAGATCGGCGCCCGATATTTCATCGAGCGTCGATTTAAACGCTTCGACAAGATTATGCGGTAACTTCTGAATAAACCCTACCGTATCGGTTAAAGTGATTTCTCTGCCCTCGGGCAACACGTATTTTCTTGTTGTAGAGTCAAGCGTCGCGAACAGCTTGTCGTAGCTCAAAACATTCGCATCAGTAAGCGCATTCAAAAGGCTTGATTTACCTGCGTTCGTGTAACCCGCTAAAGCTACTTTAAACATACCGCTTTTATAGCGGCTCTCGCGCTGCAGTGCACGGATATCAGCGAGTTGTTTGAGCTCACGTTTAATTGTTGTTATTCGCTTGCGAACCATCCGTCGGTCCACTTCAAGCTGGCTTTCACCCTCACCAAAACGCGAGCCAACACCACCACCCATGCGATTGGATGCAAGGTGTGCCCACATGCCTCGCAACCGAGGTAGCAGGTATTGGTTTTGAGCAAGCCTCACCTGAAGGCGTCCTTCTTTTGTGGTTGCATGAAGGGCAAAAATATCGAGGATCAATGCGGTGCGATCAATTACCTTCACGTTTTTTGGGACGATCTTTTCCAGATTCGATTGTTGCGACGGGGTAAGCTCGTCATCGAAGATTACAACATCGGCTGCGTACGCGCGACAGAGGTCTGCCACTTCTTCAGCTTTCCCCGACCCAATGAATGTTCTTGGGTTGGGTGTATTGAGCTTCTGTGAAGTCTCGGCAACAACGTCAGCTCCCGCAGTATCGGTGAGCCTGCCGAGCTCAGCAAGGCTTTCGGCAACAGGCCACGTTCGATCATTTCGGTCAACACCAACAAGAATTGCACGCTCCCGTGCTTCTTCGGTTTCGAAGTGTTTAGGTTGAGTCATGAAGTTCATGCCTTTCGTAAGCCTGACGCAAAAGCTACATGTTTTTCTTAATGCGCCTGACTGCTTCACGTAATTTGTCATCAGGCGTTGTCAAAGAAATACGGATAAAGCCCTCACCATCAGGACCGTATCCGCTTCCTGGTGTAACAATAACATGCGCTTGCTCAAGAAGCTTTGTGGCAAACGATTCAGAGGTATATCCTTTCGGCACTTTTGCCCATACATAAATAGTTGCTTTAGGATCTTCG
>JAVWLC010000397.1:0-2401 GCA_036638175.1 Raoultibacter sp.
TCAATGTAATTCAACTGAGGCGCATAACAACCCTCTTTACAGTGAAGCAATAAACGCTTGGTAGTCTTGTTCGTTTTGATCTGCATACGACGAAGCGAAGGCAACCAATGCCTGCTCAAACACGTCACTTGTACCCAAATAACCTGCAAGAGCAAAGCGATTACCAGAACGTGCATGTGCACGAGCAAGTGTCCAGCCACACATCCTACCCGTTATCGCAAGACTTTCCTCATCGATCGTTTCAAGATCGATAGAAGACTTCCAATCCCAAAGTTGACGGATATAGTAGTCTCGCTCAACACCCAGCGCATCGCTGCTATGCGTCCAGCCAAGCAAAACATCACTTGATGCTTGCATAAGGTGTTGTCCTTCAACCACGCGTCGGCCGCTATTTTTGTAGATGCTTTTTCCAGCAAACTGCTCAAGGACGGAAGGCTGAGCTTCTTTGAGCTGCAAAACCAATGGATCTGTTTCATCGCGACCAGCCATCACCAGAATCCACGCTCTCGTGCCAACACTACCGACACCTACAACTTTTTGGGCACTATCAACATACGTAAACTCGTCAACAAGATACCTTCGATCAGGCATGAGGCTTTGACGGTACTCATCGAAGAGCTTCTTAATCGAATCTTCCAAAGCCTGTGCTTCAATCTGCGGCATGAACTCAGCAATGGGCACAATTAAGGGAGGGTTACTGACAATCTTAAGCTCTCCCCCAACAACCTCGGTGAGCTTTTCAAGAGCCCTCGCATTATTCTTCGCATAAGCCTTATCGATCTCTTTTCGAACCGCTTTGCCTCGCTTCTTATTCATACGATTAGCTAACGCAGCTAGCTCATTTTCAACATCAAGATGCGCATACCAAACTTCAAGATGCGACATCTCGGCAAACGAAAGCATCGCCTGTCGGTAACTCTCCACTGTCGCCGTAACCGCTATCTGCCGATCACGCTTCTTAAAACCACGATCGCGGCCGCAGATCTCAACACTTGCCGCCAACCGCTTAATGTCCCACTCCCAAGGAGCAGGAAGCGTCTCGTCGAAATCATTGATATCAAATACCAGGCGTCTTTCAGGCGAAGCGAACGCACCAAAATTGGCAATATGAGCATCGCCACATGCCTGCACGCGAAAGCCCGTTGTCGGCGTAGTAGCCAGATCAGATGCCATCACAAGCGCAGATCCGCGATAAAACGTAAACGGAGAAACGCCCATACGCTCATACCGCAGCGGAACGAGCTTTTGGAGGCGAGACTTTGACTGCTCTTTCAGCAGAGCTACTGGATCTTTTCGATCAGCTGGCGCTATCCACTGCGCATGGGATCTTCGCGGAACTTCAGAACGCTTGTTTTTACCGCACTCGCGACTTTCGACATATCCCATACACCGCTTGCTCTTTTCGGTCAAAGCCATGTCAATCTCCTGATCTCCTGTAAATTCAGTTTTTATCCTGATAGTACTCAGTATAAACCTTTGACGCCTTGCCATAACTTGGACCTGAAATGTAACCCTGGCGACACGCATGTTTGATATTCGGTCCCTATACTTGTTATCAATGTACTGAGTCAAACTCAAGGAGTGATTCACATGACATACAACAAAGCTTTGGTGGCGTATGACGGATCTGAACACGGAAAGCAGGCGCTTGCAGCCGCCCTTGAATTCGTCGATCACAAGATGGTTAAGAAGCTTGTCATTTTGCATGTTGTCGCAACGCGACGCGGCGTAGAACCAATGCTTGAAGCTGGCAGTATTTTTGCCAGCAGCGATACCGAGGCGTTTGAAGAACGTGAGCGCGACGAAGTTGTGCGCGAGATTGAGGGCCTCATCGACGGATACCAAGACATTACCGAGATAGTCGTGCGGGTCGGCACACCCCGTATTGAGATTGCTCATATTGTCGATACACACAATTGCGATCTCATTATCATAGGATCTCGCGGGCTCGGTGCTGTGCGGAGCATGTTGGGTAGCGTCAGCTCTTCGGTGCTCACCGAATCAGAGGTTCCAGTATTCATCCTTCGCTAGCTCGGCATCCGCAAATATCTCCGCAAACTCAGTAAGCAAACCGTATCGGCGCTGTTGCTGTCTCGAAAACAGAATAGGTATTCCAAGCTGGTAAGATGATCTCGAAAACGAGGTGATGCACGATGAAAAACTTTAACGACTATCTTCGAATTCTTGCAAGCGATGAAAGTAAGCATGAAATCGAAAGCATTATCATCGAAAGCGCCCGAGAGGAAAAGCGCGAAGGCAATGACCTCCATACTTATCTCTACGACGTCATCGATGCCGTAACGGATTACAAGCTCAGGAAATACCACGAATGGGTTTCCCAAGACTGAACGGAGTTGCCATGGTTTACAAAGTTGGAGATAAACCCGGCAAAGGCACATAC
>JAVWLC010000398.1:0-2379 GCA_036638175.1 Raoultibacter sp.
GCTCTTAATCCCGACATCATTTTGTTTGATGAGCCCATGAGCGCCCTTGACGTTGAGACGCGTCTATCAATGCGCACGGAGCTTAAGCGCATTCAGAAGGAATTTGGCACGACAATGATCTACATTACCCATGATCAGGAAGAAGCCTTTGCGCTTTCCGATCGCGTGATGGTAATGGGTGAGGGGCGAATTCATCAGTTGGCAACCCCTGAAAAGATCATCGCTGATCCCGCAGATACCTACGTTGCGGAATTTGTCGTGAACAACCTTCGTATCAAAATGGATTCGCTCGTGCGATTCATGGATGCGTAAAGGCGAGCTGATGAAAAGTCAGAAGAAACTTACCGTTACTCGCATTGCGCTTGCGCTCTTTTTCCTGTTTGCTGCAGTGCTGCCACTTTTGGGGCTCTTCGTTAACCTCGGCAACCCTGAAGCACGTGCTGTTTTTGGCACGCCACAGTTCACTACGGCCTGTATAAACTCGATTGCTGTAGCGCTTACCACCACCGTCATAGCGCTCATTTTGGCTATCTCGATGGCATGGGTTCTTTGCCGGACGAATATCAAGGCTAAGGGAGTCATTGCTGTCCTCATGACGTTGCCGATGCTTATTCCCTCGCTTGCTCACGGCATGGGGCTCGTGTTCTTGTTTGGGTCAAACGGCATTATTACCAACTTCTTGGGGATCGAGTCATCTATCTATGGCTTTTGGGGCATCGTGCTTGGCTCGACGCTGTATTCATTTCCTTCGGCGTTTTTGTTGGTTTATGACGTATTGAAGTACGAGGATGCCTCACCTTATGAGGCCGCTGATGTGCTGGGTATCCCTAAGATTAAGCAGTTCATGTCTATTACGCTGCCGTATCTGCGCAAGCCGCTCATCTCGGCTGTCTTCGCTACCTTTACCTTGGTTGTTACCGACTACGGTGTTCCGCTTATTGTTGGCGGCAAGTTTATGACCTTGCCTGTTCTCATGTATCAAGAGGTCATTGGTCTCATGAACTTTGACACAGGCGTTGCCATTGGCTTTGTCTTGCTGATTCCTGCGGTTATTGCCTTCCTTGTCGATGTGCTCAACACTGACAAAGGTAAGCTTTCTTTCGTATCCAAGCAGTTTGATATCGCGAAGAACCGCGTTCGTGACGGCATTGGTTATGTGGTCAGCATTGCGATGTCAGCATTTGTTTTGCTACCGCTGTGCTCGTTCGCCATTGTTTCGTTTGTGACGAAGTATCCGATCGATATGACCTTTACGTTCGGAAATATTGGGCGTTCGCTCAATATGAACGCAGGCGATTATTGGATGAATTCAATTCTGATTGCGCTTGCCGTTGCCTTAATTGGTACGGTACTTGCGTATGGCGCGGGATACATCACCGCGCGCGTCAAAGGAAAATCGGGCAAGTTCCTTCATCTGGCTGCCATTACTACGCTGGCAATACCTGGCATTGTTCTTGGCTTGTCATACGTGTTCTTCTTCAAGGGGACGTTTATCTATGGGACGTTCGCGATTCTTATCTTGGTAAACCTCGTGCACTTTTTTGCTTCGCCATACCTCATGGCGTACAACTCGCTTGGTAAGGCGAATGAGAATCTTGAAGCAGTTGGCTCCACGATGGGTATTGGTCGGGGTAGCATTCTCAAAGATGTACTGATCCCGCAGACTACCGAGACCATTGTTGAGATGTTTACCTACTTCTTCGTGAACTGCATGGTAACCATTTCGGCTGTTGCATTTTTGGCGACAACGCTCGATATGCCTCTTGCACTGCTTATTACTGATCTTGATGCGCAGCGTCTTACCGAATGCACTGCGTTTGTGTCGCTGATGATCCTTGGCACCAACATTGCCCTCAAGCTCATTATGGCTGGTGTCAAAAAAGCGTTGAAAGCGCGTGCTTGCTAAATTACTATACAACTTGCTCTACGTACGATATGAATACGGAGTACACAGAAGGATGACTATCATGCATGGCTTGCTTGAAATGAAAGAATTCAAGATACTGACCGCTTTGGAGTCTGCAGGTGAAAACCCGATGACGCAACGTGAGCTCGCATCGTCGTGCGACTTATCGGTTGGGACCGTGAATAAGGTTGTCTTCGATTTGATCGAAAAGGGCATGATTGATGATGGCGCAATCACGCCTGCTGGACTCGAAGCCCTTGAACCGTATCGTGTCAAACGAGCAGTTTTGATTGCGGCAGGGTTTGGATCGCGGCTTGTACCTATTACGCTCAACACGCCAAAACCGCTGATCCGCGTTCAGGGCAAGCGCATTATTGATTCTTTGCTGGATGCAATTATCGAAGTGGGTATTGAGGAAATCTATATCGTACGCGGCTATCTTGCAGAACAGTTTGATCAGCTGCTTTACAAGT
>JAVWLC010000399.1:0-2377 GCA_036638175.1 Raoultibacter sp.
TATTCGATAACGAAGATGTGCAGATGAAATTGCGAATCATGCATTCAGTTGAACAGTCTCTGGATCAAATTAAAGTTTCTGATTTGTGTGAAAAGGCAGGCATATCGCGCCAAACGTTCTACCGCCATTTTGATAGCAAGTACAGCCTTCATTGGTGGTGGCCGACGCATATTCACAAGTTTTATCTTATTGAAGTAGGCAGAACAATTGATTGGGAAACTGGATATTTCCATCACATCAGGCTTCTATCGCTTGAGAAGGAGTTCTTTAAAACAGCGACGCAGTACACGCTCAACTCGCCCAGTGAGCGCAGTATTATGCCGCACTATCGAAGGTGTGCGCTGTATGAAACCTTGGAGGACTATCGACATATCGAAATTAATGATGAGCTTGACTTTTGTTTAGACAGTTGGGTGAAAACCGAAACAGAAATTCTTACTGAATGGTACCGCCTTGGTACAACACCCCCACCGAAAGAGGCTGCGGAAAAACTTGCACGCGTGGTACCTAAAATGCTCTATGACGCGCTCTCGATGGAAGATCAGCAGTATTGAGGTGCTTACGTGTCTGTATGCTGCACTGCTTCCTTATTCTCACTTTCTTCACTTGCTAGCAGATGCTCACCACGCCCCGAAAGCCGCGCAAAGCGGTTCACTTCGCTTGCAAGAAAATGCCGCGGAAGATGAGCGCTTGGGCGATGGTGCTTCTTGCCGTAAATCGCATAGATTCCAAACGGAAGCAATAGCGTGACAAGGAATCCAATTGTTAACAACATCTCATAAGCGAGCTGTTGGGAAGTGGCGATAATGATCGGAGGGAAAAACGCTATCACAAGGGCAAACAGCGAGCTTGCGAACCCAGCAATTGCAAGCACCCATTTTCCGATTTTACCCCCAGGTGCATGATAGTCGCGCTTGATGTCGGGCCTGCGAATAAGTCTCATATAGGAAACGAACAGCAGCAGGTATGCCACGAGATAGATCACGGTCGTAAGCGAGAGCGCGGCGAGATACGAAAGGTTATCGCCACCGCCCCCAAGCGTGAGCGCAATCGCCCAAATACTGACAACGATTCCCTGAGCAATAACGATATGCGTCGGCACGCCATGCTTGTTGAGCTTTTGGAGCCCCTTAGGAAGAAGGCCCTGTTCAGCAACTGCATAAAGTGCGCGTGATGGCCCAACTATCCATGACCCTACTTCACCGATCACACCAAAAACAAGCAAAGCGCACAGGACTTTTACCAGCCACCCAAGCTCGGGTCCAATGCTGAGGATAAGCGCCTCGAACGTCTGCACCATGCCGCCACTCATAGAAAGCTGATCGAGCGGCACAACACCCGCAACAGCGAAACCCCCGATAGCGTTTAGCAACGTAGCAACAATGACTAAGATGATCATCGCCAGGGGATAATCGCGCGTGGGGTTCGAGAGTTCGTTGATATGGCTTGCGCTTGCCTCGGCGCCCATGTTCGCGAACAGAAAGCTGACAAACACGACGAGTGTCGAAGCTTGCGCAAAGTCAGGCAGCAGTTGAGCGTCATTGAAGCTGAGTTGCAGCGGTTTGCCTGAACCAACGTAGAGCGCGCAAAACACAATAAGCAGTACTGTGGGTATAAGAACCCCAAGTGTGAACCCAAACTTGGCGAAGCGTGCGGTGCGTTTTGTGCCTCCGAGCTGCAAAAATGAGAGAACCCAAAAAACGATAAGTACCCCAGCGGTTTTTACAAGAGGATTATCGTTGAGCGCCGAGAAGTCAAACAGATAAGCAAGGGCACTCAACCCAAAATAGATGATCACAACGAAGCATATTGTAATCTGGAACCACTGGAAGAAGACTGCCGCAAACCCAAATCGCGTTCCGAGCATGTTGCCGACCCAAGCAAAAATCCCCCCATCTTCCCATCCCTTAACCGTTGCCATCTCGGCAGAACAGACTGCTACGGGAAGAAACCAGACAAATCCGCTGAGCAAAAGGAAGAACGGTATCTGCAGACCTGCAACTGCGAAGGTGGGGTATTCGTGCACCGACATAACCATGGCTGCGGTAATGGAGAGAAATCCAACAAGGGTGAGTGTTGGCTTCGCTGCCGCAAGTCTGCCTGGCCGTGGGGTGGTGGGTGTTGTTGTATTGGCTTGCTGTGGTCGTCCTCGTTGCTGCTGCATTCCTTACCCCGATCATTAGGTAATGTCAGAATAATTCCTTATGAGAAGCGTACATGGATCCTTTGCTCTTGGCGAAAACCGTCATCGGAACGTAGGCGGATTGGGTGCGAATAGGCTTGAGAGACTTTGAATTGATGCCTTCTTTTGCTGTACCGCAAAAGGGGGTCCACATTTACCACCAACGAAATACAGTGTGTTTATCAGAGCCATATG
>JAVWLC010000400.1:0-2370 GCA_036638175.1 Raoultibacter sp.
AGTGTATATCGGGAGCTCGGCCTAGATCGGTTGCTAACGTATAAACCAACAAGCTGCGCGGTGTCTTCGGATGCCGCGCAGTTTGCGATACAATGCATACTATCCGCGCGATCATGGGGGACGTATGCGAATCGACACACTCTACGAGTTTCTACTTTTGACATCGAACCTGAATTTTACGGAAACAGCCAAGAGTTTCTTTGTTTCTCAATCGGTTCTGAGTAGCCATATATCAAGCCTTGAAAAAGAGCTTGGTATTCGTTTGTTTGTGCGTGATCATCATTCGGTTCGTCTTACTGAGGCGGGCGCTCTTTTTCAGGAAGATGCGCAGAACATCATCTCTGATTATGAGCATGCGTTAAGCCGCATTTCCCAATATCGAGATGGCGTATCATCCGTGATCCGGGTTGGATTTTTGCTTGGTTCATACGGATCGTTTCTTCCGCTTGTTTGCAGGCGATACCACGAAGAACATCCTGAGGTTAGCTTTAGTTTTAGAACGATGGAAATCGGTGATGTCCAGGCGGCACTCAATGAAAACCGCATCGACATTGGATTTACGTTGTATTCCGAAGATATGCTGGCGGGGAAGTATTCGTCGCGTTGCTTATACGAGGATCGCTACATGCTCGCAGTACCGAAAACACATCGACTTGCTCAACGCAAAAGCATTAGCATTCTTGATCTTGATGGCGAAACGGTTCTTGCCCCGCGATTCAGTAAGTCGCGCAGCACGCTTGCTCAGATAAACGTGAAACTTCGCAACATGGGCCTTGATGTTCGCATCGACGAACAGATCATTGATGTTGGTGCCATGATGGCGACGCTGGTAGCATCGGGTAATGCCGCAATTGCGCTTGATCATCTGAATGTTTTTGGAAGCGGCAACATTGTGTTTGTGCCCATCGAGGATGAAGATATGGCATTGTGCGCTGGACCGTTGTGGAAAAAGTCCAAGGAGTCCGAGACAATTCTTTCGTTTGTCGACTACCTTGAACGCGAAACCAGCGGATTCACTAAAGTTGAATTTTTGTCTCGCGAAGGCGCCGAAGCACTGCCGCCTCTTTAGCCGTGTTGATGATGATCTATGCTAGGATACGACTCATGGATGATAGAGAATCGGTGCGGAACACGGGTGACTCTTCGGCTAACTGCAGATATTGAATGGGAGATTGAATGTATGGATGTTCTGGGAAAACCGCTTTTGAAATCGCTTTCTGTTCTGCTCACGGCGGCCTTAATCTTTTCAACAACAGGGTCCCGTGCGTTTGCTGATGAGACAGGTATCCCTGCCGCAGCGCCGCAAAAAGATGGGTCAGTTGTTATCCTTCCTTCCGAAGAAGAAATGCAGCAAGCCATGATTGGCCCAGTAAGCATTGAAGAACTTGAGGCTTCGCTTGCTTACGAAACAGCTCTTGATGCGTTAAACGCAGACATGCTGGCAACAAGTACATCGCCTGTTGTTGAATCATATAGCGGAGCTAATCGCATTGAGACATCAATCCTTGAAGCGAAATCAGCGTTCTCAGAATCAAGCTATGCAATCATCACAGGGTCTGCGGCATGGCCTGATGCTTTGGCTGCTTCTGGTTTTGCTGGTGCATATGGGTGTCCCATTTTATTAACCGAAACCGAAAGCCTTAATCCCGCAGTTAAGCAAGCTCTTGTTGACATGAAGGTTAAGCATGTTTTCATCGTGGGAGCTGAACCGAGCGTCTCGAAGGCGGCATGTGATAGTCTTGAGGCGACAATCGGAGAAAAGCCAGTTCGTTTAGGCGGAGTCAATCGCTATGAAACCCAGCGTCTTATTTACGAATATGGACTTGCGTCGGGAAAATGGGGCTCAAATTTATCGGTTATTGCCAGCGGCGTCAATAATCACTTCGCGGACGCTCTTTCGGCATCTTCGGGCGCATATGTTGAACGAGCTCCTGTGTTTCTCGTTGATGAAACGGGGGATCTCTCTGCTGTACAGAAAACAGCAATAGAGCAAGGAATTGATGGAGGTCTTTTCGGAAGAGTTGTTGTGACGGGTGATGAAAATGCCGTATCCGCTCAAGCTGAATCCTACATGAAAGAGGTATGTCCTGCGGGAATGGATCAGGTTGAGCGTCTTGGCGGAGTTAATCGGTACGAAACAAGTGCCTTTATTGCTACATGGATGGTGAATAAAGGCATCCTTTCGTGGGATAATGCAGCATTTACGACAGGCAATACCGCCTACGATGCCCTCGGAGGCGGTGCTGCACAAGGCCAGGCAAAGTCGGTACTGCTTCTAATTGCCGAGGACAACTATGAGACTGCATATGCATTGTCGAGCCACAGAGTAGAAGTAGCAACAGCGGTCAAATTCTTTGGAGGTTTACCGTC
>JAVWLC010000401.1:0-2355 GCA_036638175.1 Raoultibacter sp.
AAGGTCCTATAATAAAGTCTCGGACTACCCTTGACTTTATTTAGCTGGTCTTTCGGTGGAGCAAAATCTCAGATAGAGGCAGGATTTGAGGGTATCTGCAAAGGGGATAAAAAGGCAGGAATGCGTCGGTATCAATCTGACTGCGGCTATTCTGTCGACGATTCCCTCATGAGCACCATGTTTGACTTTGGTGGCGAAGCGTGCGACTGGGTGGTTGAGCAGGAGGGCATGAATTTGGTGTGCCTGAAAAATCGCTGGCACGATAAGGATGTTGTAGACGGCAAGCAAAACCGCGTGCTGGGCTTTACTAATCCCATCAACACCTTGGAAAAGAATGCGCTTGCCGCGGGTGCTGACATCAGGCTTAACAGTGCAGCCAAAACGCTCGTATTTGATGGTAACCGCGTTATGGGCGTACTGATAGACGGCCAGGACGGCGAGGTGTACCTGAAGGCCGACAAGGGCGTTATCCTGCTTGCGGGTGGCATTGGTATGAACGAGGATCTCATTCAGGCGTATCTGCCCAGTGCTTACGAAGGCTCCGTGCAAGGTGGTCCTATGCCGTATCACACAGGCGAGACGTTCCGCATGGGTCTTGGTGTTGGCGCTGACTTTTCTGGGTACGATTCATGGTGCTGCTGGGAATCTGGTATTGACGAGCGCATTGCTGGGGGAGACGGAGAGTTCTGGCACTATTTCTGGCATGGCGAGCGCCAACTGTTCCACAATCCTTGGCTCATCATTGATCAAAACGGTACCCGTCAGCCTTATTATGCTTTGACGCGCGAAGAGTATGCCCCCATTAACCCTGGTGGCGGCATGGGCGATCTCACCAACTCGACGCGATGGATGGCGACGGTTGGCCATCATGTCTACAACATTTGCGATTCAAAATACCCTACGGAAATCTTCAAGAAGTACACCACTTTAGAAGCAACACACGACAAGTGTCGTATTCCGCTGACCGACCCTAATGTTCTTGTAGACAATGCTGGTTTGGTTTCTGCTGATTGGTTGGCTGAGGTAGACGAAGCGGTGGAGCGCGGCGCTGTAAAGAAGGCCGACACCTTAGAAGAGCTTGCAGAAATGCTGTTGCTTGATCCTGATGTAGTTAAAAACTCGGTGAAGAAGTACAACGCTTTGTGCGAAAAGGGCGAAGACGACGAGTTGGCGTTCCCGTACGATCCATCGTGGCTGAGCCCCATTGATACACCACCGTATTATGCCGCCATAATCGGTGGGCAAATTGGCAAGACGTTGTGCGGTCTGCGTATCAACGGTGACTTCCAGGTCATTAACGAGAAGGGCGCTTCCATCCCAGGGCTTTATGCTGGATATTCAACCGCTGGTGGATTCATTGGCGATGGTACTGCAGGTGGATTCTGGAACGGAACCATGTACGGTGGCGTAGGCAGTTCTCTTGTGACGGGCTACATTGCGGCAAAGAAGCTGGCTGAGCTCGAATAATAAGAGTCCCAGCTCATGAATGCATAACCTATGGCAGGGCCGGCTTGAAGCTGGCCCTGCCTTTTGCCCTCTTTTTGGCGCAAGTTCAGCTGGTTGAAGGAAAAATCCATGCTTTACCCATGCCCACACAGTGGCCAATGCTGCTATGATGGGTTTGATACCAGAGGAAGCATGAGAAAGACAGTTGGGCACAAAATATGGCATTCGTACACCTTCACAATCACACAGAATATTCCCTGCTTGACGGTGCAACGCACATCATAGATATGGTGCGCCGCGCGGCAGAACTTGGCATGCCTGCCGTTGCTATTAGCGATCATGGCGTCATGAGTGGCGTCCCTGAATTGTGCGAAGCGTGCGACAAAGTTGAGAGCGAAACAGGCATTCGTGTGAAGCCCATTTATGGGTGCGAAGTATATTTCACCACCGATGATGAATTGAAGAAGGATAGCAAGCCAAAGCTCTACCACTTGTTGCTGCTTGCTAAGACCAACGAGGGCTATCACAATCTCGTGCGTCTTGTTTCTGAATCACACGTTGATAACTTCTATTACAAACCACGCACCACGTTTGCCATGCTTGAAAAGTACGGCAAGGGCATCATCGGCTCCAGCGCTTGTATCGCAGGCATTGTTCCCAAGCTGCTCGACGATCGCCGTTTCGATGAGGCGGTTGAATGGGCGCAGAAATTTGCCGGCGTTTTTGATCCTGGGGATTTCTACATTGAGCTCCAGAATCAAGGCATCGTTACCGATGCGGGACTCACGCAAACCGAGCTCAACCACCAGCTCACCAAGGTTGCTCAAACGGCGGGCTTGAAAACTATTGCCACCAACGACTTCCACTATCTGACGCGCGAAGATGCTCGTGCGCAAGACATCATGCTCT
>JAVWLC010000402.1:0-2353 GCA_036638175.1 Raoultibacter sp.
CGATTGGTATCATTAACATGCTTTCAACAGGCCTACAGGTATCCCTTGATCGCGCTATAGCGGCATCCCTTGCTACCTTTGAAACAATTGCATTTGACCGCGCTGCTGTTTCTGCTGAAGTAACTGAATTCTTTGTCACGCGCACGAAGGTAATGTTGCGCGATGCTGGTCATCCAGCTGATGTTATCGATGCAGTTCTTGCTATTGGCGTGACTGAACCTGCAGAAATTACTGATCGCGTTGAGGCGCTACAAACCGTTCGTCGTGACATGGCTGACACCATGGATGATCTCGCAACAGCGTATGCTCGTGCCAATAACCTGCGTGATGCAGCGCTGGGTGTTGCTATTGATGAATCACTCATGGGCGAAGCTGAACGCATGCTAGCTGATTCGCTCGCAAGCGTATCAGCGAAGGTTGACGAAGCACTTGCGGGTAATGGTTATGATGCAGCGCTTAAGGAACTTGCGGTTTTGCGAGCCCCGATTGATCGATTCTTTGAAGATGTTCACATCATGGATGACGATGCTGCGGTCAAGGACAACAGACTCAGGCTCCTCAATCGCTTTGTTTCTGTGTTTGCACAGGTTGCAGACTTCGGTAAGATGGCGAAGTCGGGCAGGTAATACGATGGCGTTTGAGCGCAGCATAGCGGAAAACGCAACCGCGCTTCCCACCATTCACGTCATTAGTGATTCGGTGGGTCTGACAGCTCAGGCAGTTACCCGTGCGGCAACAAGTCAGTTTGGTGTCAATGATCCTTGTATCGAGGTTTTGCCCAAGGTTCACACCTTTAAAGACATCCAGCGATTCTTTGATGAGCATCGCGCTCGCCACTTGGATCAACGAGGTGCCGATCGCATGTTGGTGTTTTATACGCTTGTTGATGAGGCGCTCCGCTTGCAGTTGCAAACGTATGTGAAAGAACATCCTGAAATTGTGGCGGTCGATCTTTTGTCGGCTGCTATTGACGCTATAGCGGAGGTAAGCGGTCTGATTCCCTCCACGAAACCTGGCGGACTTCACGTTGCTGACCAGAATTACTTTAGGCGTATTGCTGCCTTAGAGTTTACAATTGCGCACGACGATGGTCGAAATCCTCAGGATCTTTCGCAGGCTGATATTGTCTTGCTGGGCGTTTCTCGTACCTCAAAAACGCCACTTTCTATTTACCTTGCTCAACAGGGTTTGAAGGTGGCCAATGTGCCGCTCGACCTTCACACCGATCCTCCCAAAGAAATATACGATGTTGACTCGACGAGACTTTTTGGTCTCATGACAACACCTGAGGTACTCATTAGTATCAGACAGCGGCGTCTCGGCAATGCAAGTGCGGTTGCTTCAAGCTACGCGGATCCCGAACAAGTGCATCAAGATCTCGAACAATCGAGGGCTTTAATGCGCAAACTGGGCTGTATTGTTGTACACACCGATAATCGTGCCGTTGAGGAAACGGCTCAGGAAATTTTGCGCTATTATGAACTGGCTCATCCCCAGCTGGCTGATTCAGCAGGGAAACCGGTACAACAATAGGAACTGTAATACGTTGCGTTTTAAGGAGAAAAAGGTGACCGATCAAGTAAAGCGCGTATTTGCGTTCGGTAAGGACGCAAATGGCAACAACGTAACCGAGGGCAGCACAGCAATGAAGATGGTGCTTGGCGGCAAAGGTGCAAACCTTGCCGAGATGGCAAACATCGGATTGCCGGTGCCTCCTGGATTTACCATTTCTTGCCAGACGTGTATGGAATACGCCAACGCGGATAATACTTGGCCGGAAGGTGTTTTGGATGTCATCCAGGAATACCGTGAAGACCTTGAAGCTCGTATCGGTAAAAAAATCGGTGATCCTATTGATCCGTTGCTTGTTTCGGTTCGCAGTGGCGCTCCCATGTCGATGCCTGGCATGATGGATACGGTTTTGAATCTTGGCCTTAATGATGAGTCCATCAATGGTCTTATCAAGCAGACCGAAAATCCTCGCTTTGCATGGGACTCGTATCGTCGCTTCATTCAGATGTTTTCTAATGTTGTTATGAGCCTTGATGGTGATATGTTTGAAAACGCCATTACGTCTATGAAGAATGTACGGGGCGTTAAGAGCGATACCGATCTTTCTGCTGATGACCTTCAAGAGTTAGTTTCAGAATTCAAGAAGATCTTCTCCGATAACGTTGATGCCGCAACGTATCCCTCCTTGGTCGTTGATGGCAAAGTACAGTTCCCGCAAGATCCTAATGTTCAGCTTCGTCTTGCTATTGAGGCAGTATTCGGCAGCTGGAATAACCCCCGCGCAACGCTGTATCGCAAGCAAAACAAGATTGCTGACGATCTCGGTACTGCAGTAAACGTG
>JAVWLC010000403.1:0-2348 GCA_036638175.1 Raoultibacter sp.
ACCACGCTGGAGCATGCGCCTGATTGCAGCAACCGCAAGAGTAATCACAGCAAGACCGATAATAATAGTCGCAGGGGTTATCTCAAAAACTTGCATTTAGGCTACGCTTCCTTCCGCTGCGAATTTTTCCACATTGGTTTTATCTTCGTATTTGGGCATCGGACGAAACAGCTGGAACAACATTGCCAACAGGAACACTATGGCAACCACGGTCCAAGGACTAAAAGCAATTTCGCCTGCCATGAGCCCGCCGAGCTGATACACAATCAAAGCAATGACCCATGCAAAAACGGTCATGTACCCAATTGCGAACCACGTCCATTTGGCGCTTTCCATCTGACGACGAATGGTGCCAATTGCCGCAAAACAGGGAGCGCACAAGAGGTTGAAAGCACAGAAGGCGATGATTGCAGGTGCCGAGAATCCGAGCATGGCACCAAATGCAGTCCACATGGAAGGATCGGCTTCTCCTACTTCGCCAAGGTTTGTGAGGATGCCTACCGTAGCCACGACATTTTCTTTAGCAACCAAACCTGTGATCGAGGTGACCGTTGCCTGCCAATCGCCAAAGCCAAGCGGCGCGAACACCCACGCAAGCATGTTTCCAAGCCCCGCCATCAAGCTGTACTGGATGTAGTTCTCGATTTCTGGATCAAGCAGACCGAACTGACCGTCGTATGAACCGAAATTCATAAGGAACCAAATGACAATCGACGACAGGAAGATAATCGTACCCGCCTTCACGACGAAGCTGCGAACGCGCTCCCATGTGGTGAGCAAAACGCCCTTGATCGCGGGAATGTGGTACTGCGGCAATTCCATAATGAATGGTGTTGCTTCGCCTGCGAACATTTTTGTCTTTTTGAGCATGATTCCTGAAATAATGATCGCAAACACTCCGAGGAAGTAAAAAACTGGCGCAATCCACCACGTAGTAGCAGCATCTCCACCCGCAAGGGCTCCAAAAACAAGAGCGATAATGGGTAGCTTAGCGCCGCACGGAATCATGGTTGTTGTCATGATGGTCATGCGGCGATCTTTTTCGTTTTCGATAGTTTTAGTAGCCATAACCGCAGGTACACCACAACCCGAAGCAATAAGCATCGGAATAAAGCTTTTACCCGAGAGTCCAAACTTGCGGAAAATGCGGTCCATAATAAACGCGACGCGTGCCATATACCCGCAAGCTTCAAGGATCGAAAGGAGCAAGAACAGCACGATCATTTGCGGAACGAACCCAAGCACAGCACCAACGCCAGCCACAATGCCGTCAAGGATGAGACTTTGCAGCCAACCGGCAGTATCGATGGAGGTAAGCCAATCGCCAAGCACAACAGGAATGCCTGGAATCCACAGGCCATAGTTTGCTGGATCGGGCTCTTCTGCAGCAATGGCTGCCATGGCTGCCTCTGTATTACCGCCTTCATTCTCAGCGGTTTCAAGATATGCAGCAACTTCAGCTTCGTAGTCTCCTACTGCTTGCTCATACTCGGCACCGCCCGTGTAGAGCCAGCCGTCTCCAAACAAACCATCGTTAGCCCAATCGGTTCCGATAGTACCTACCGTAGAAACCGAAATGTAGTAAACAAACGTCATGATGGCAATAAAGATTGGCAAACCTAGCCAACGGTTTGTGACAACGCGGTCGATCTTTTGCGTTGTGTTCATGCCCTTGCGAGAAAGCTTCACGGTTTGTTGCACGGTATCAACAATCATGTTGTACCGCTCTGCCGTGATGATGCTCTCTGCGTCATCGTCCTCTTCAGCCTCAACATGATCGCGGATTGCATCGAGTGCCTGCTGGTCTTGTGCAGCAAGGTTGAACCGAGCAACGGTGCGCTCCTCGTTCTCAAAGAGCTTGATCGCATACCAACGAAGCGTCGCTGCAGGAACTTTGCCTTCAATAAGCTGTGCAATTTCTGCGAGTGCAGCCTCAACCGATTCGTCGAAGCGCAAATCAGATGCAGCGGGAGTACCCGCTTTAGCTGCTTTGATTGCTACGGCAAGCAGATCGTCCATACCTCGACCCTTGAGCGCCGAGGTTTCTACAACGGGACAACCAAGTTTGTTCGAGAGTTCCGCAACATCA
The DNA here is from genome assembly GCA_036638175.1 of Raoultibacter sp. Lineage (GTDB taxonomy): Bacteria > Actinomycetota > Coriobacteriia > Coriobacteriales > Eggerthellaceae > Raoultibacter. The sequence goes on from JAVWLC010000403.1 coordinate 2,090, forward strand.
ATTTTGTCGCCGTTTTTCTCGACGAGATCCATCATGTTGAGCGCAACAACAACAGGAAGTCCCAGATCGAGGATCTGTGTCGTCAAATACAAATTTCGCTCAAGATTCGTTGCGTCAACAAGGTTGATAACCACATCAGGACGACTATCGAGAAGATAATCCCGCGTCACAATTTCTTCTGGGGAGTACGGAGAAAGCGAATAGACACCTGGCAAGTCCGTGATGATCAAGTCTTTGTCGCGTGTGTATTTGCCTTCTT
>JAVWLC010000404.1:0-2340 GCA_036638175.1 Raoultibacter sp.
TCAAGCAGAAATCTGAATGCGCGCATCGATAGCCATGCGCTGTCCTAATCTATGAGCCGCTCAACCAAACCCGCAAGATGATCTTTTGGAATTTTGCCAGCGGCATTGCGTGGCAGATCATCCACAAAGACTACTGTGTGAGGTTTTTTGTATCCCCCAAGCTGGCATGCACAATACGCGGCAATATCTGCTTCCGTGATAGAAGAATCCTCAGCACGAACCACAAATGCGGCAAGCGTTTCGCCCCAGTACGCGTCAGGAACGCCCGTAACCACCACATCAACAATTCCATCGCCCATTGCTTGGATGCATCGGCTTACCTCATACGGGTACACGTTTTCGCCACCTGTAATAACGAGGTTGTTTTTGCGATCGATCAGCGTCAGAACTCCCTTGTCATCAATGAAGCCAATATCTCCTGTTGCGTACCAGCCATCACGGAGAACTTCGGCGGTACGATCTTCGTCGTGATAATAACCCAGCATGACCGTGGGTGTCTTGACAAGGACTTCCCCACTTATGCCTGGAGCACGTTCTTCGCCATTGTCTCCGATGATCTTGAGCTCCATGCCAGGGACTGCGCGACCAGCGGTTGTAAGAAGATTGGGATCTTTGTGATCTTCGGGTAGGAGCATTGCTACCGCAGCCATGGTTTCGGTCATGCCATAGCCCTGCATCAGGCCACAATCGAGCGTATCCATGCAATAGGTAAGCAACACCGGGTCAACGGGTCCTCCCCCGTAAACCACGTAGGCAAGATTTGTAAGACGAGTACCCCGTTTTTCAGCACATTGAGCAAGTTCGCGCAGCAAAAACGGCACCATGCTCGTGCGCGTTACACTAAACGAAATGATGTCTTCGATGATATTTTCGGCTTTGCGTGATTGAGCAATAACCAGCTCGGCACCGCGATACAGTGTCACGAGCGAAGAGACGGATGTCACGTGATACATCGGCAGGATGCAAAGCGTTATGTCATCGTGCGCAAAACGCATTGCGTCTGCGTCAATTTCAATCCTTGTCGCAAGGGCACCGTGCGAAATCAAAACGCCTCGTGGCACGCCCGTGGTGCCACTGGTATAGAGCAACAGTGCAGGATCAGACGGATTCACCTCTACCGAGTGTGCCAGCGGTTGTGCCTGGTCGATCAATGTTTCGTAGGAAAGGGTATCCTCGTATTCGCGAGTATCATCGAACATAACCGCTTGCAAGGGTCTGCCAATTTCAGTGAGAAAATCGCGGAGTGGTTCATAGGTACACGACGAAAAGAATACGATGTTTGCTTCTGAATGCTGCAACAGCAGCGCAATAGTCTTGGGCGAAAGCCGTGTGTTCACCAGCTCACACACTGCGCCGAGTCGGGCACACGCAAACACAACCTCAATAATCGCGTGGGAATTGTGAGCGACAACCGCCACATGGCTACCCTTTTCCACACCTTCTCGCGCAAGCACAGATGCTAGCCGATCTACGCGGTCAGCCACTTCGTGATAGGTATAGGATTTTCCAGCAAAACGCATCGCTACCTTGTTGGGGTAGCGATGCGCCGAATCATGAATGATGCTGGAAAATTCCATTAAAGCCCGCTCACGTAATCGGTCTTGCGAAGAATCCCCTTTTCGTAAAGCTCGGCGATCTTCGCCTCATCAGTAATTCCTATGTCTGCAAGGATATCATCGTTGTCCATACCCTGAGAAGGACATCCTCGCCAAATTTGTTGCGGATTGTTCTTAAACCGCGGAACCGCCGCGCAGCCCTTAACGGTTCGACCATCAACGGTGTCCCATTCAACCCATGTCTCACGGGCAAGATAGTGCGGATGGTTTTCCATGAGCTCATATGACATGACTACCGAGCAAGGAATGCCTGCAGCAGCAACGGCTTCCTCAACCTCAGCAGCGGTGTGCTCTGAGCAGAACTTCTCGATTGCTCCATCGAAAATCGGCGCACCAGGGCTATCAATGCGCACTGTTGTAATGCCTTCAGGGAAAAGCTCTGAGCCGTATTCGAGACCGAACAGCTCGATGGCCTTTTTCACCGCACTCACGCCAGGGGTAAAGAGATACACGCCGTTGCCGTCCTTGCAGGTGTAGTAGCCAACGCCCGCCGACACAATGTCACGCGGAGCACCAAATCCGCGCTCAACCTGGTGCTTTTTGTCAAACCACAGGCAGAACTGACCCGCTTGGCACCTCACCGCAGCCTCAAACTGCGCCAGGTCAAAGCTTTCGCCTTTACCCGTGCGCAAAGCGCTAATGTAGGCGGCAAGCGATGAGCCGTACGCGAACAATCCCGCATAGTAATCGGTTACAAACTTCTGCATGAGGTAGGGCTCACCAT
>JAVWLC010000405.1:0-2324 GCA_036638175.1 Raoultibacter sp.
GTTCCCAGTGGAATTTGTGGGAGGCATCATTGCTCTTATTTGCGCTGCCCCTTTGCTGTTTGTAAAAGGAGAACGCGCCTCAATCAATACTGCCTATCGATTCTATCTTCCTATCCTTGCTGTGGTGGTGTTTGTTGTAGGCGATTTCGCCCCAATTGACGAAAGAGGCCTGCTGCTCAATGTAGGTGTCTATGTCTTTTGCTTCGTGTACGGACTGCTTTTGTGTGCCATGATTGTAACCATGATGAGTCGCATGAAGTCTCTCTCGTTGCCTGCGGCTTGCATGCTCGTGATTGCTACGTGCCTTATTGCGCTGCTTTCCTACACGCGCATTGATGCTGGAATTTTGGGTGTTTATCAGCTCAACGTCTTGCTTGCCCTTCTGCTTATTGCAGCAGTCTTGCTTGCTGTTATGCCATCGTCGCGCGTATGGCGGCTGATTATTGAAGGCATCGAAGGTACAGATTCCGGGGATAAAGCAACCATGTCAAGGGGAAGCATGACCCTCGAGGAGCGGTGTGACCGCTTGGCCCAGGCCTGTGGTTTGACTCCGCGCGAAAGCGAAATACTTCGATTCCTTGGACGCGGTTATGGATCGGCCTACATTGCAGACGCTCTCGTAATTGCTGAAAGCACCGTTCGTAGTCATGTTAAGAGCATCTATCGCAAAATCGGGGTATCGTCTCGCGAAGAGCTCATTAGTCGTATAGACGAAATTGGGGAGACCGCATAAACCCTACTCATGAATTGATTACTCCGTCTCCCAGAACAATGCAAAATACCTGATCAAATATCAAAATATAAATTCCCTCAATCCGACGATTCACACCAGGCCCACAGGCCCTTAATGTGTGCGCCTGACGGAAGATTACTTCGTCAATCGAGGGAGGCGTCTCAGGGATTTACTTTGAGACATTTCGGACTTTGGAGGAACACATGAACGAGCGTAGCATAAGCAGGCGTACTTTCATTATTGCAGGAGTTTCTTTTAGCGCACTATTTCTCGGTTCAACCTTGCTAGGCTGTTCAACCGCGAAAGCGATAGGCGACAGTAGCGTAAGCGCTTCTGAGGAACAGTCTGAAAGCACACATAAGGTTGTGCTCCACCGCGGATACGGTGCTGCGCACGGTGACAAATGTTTCACGCAGATTGCGGTTGCAACGGCAGAAGATGGCACCGTACTTGCAGCGAACATCGATGATTACCAGTACCTTTCGGCAGACACCGCAGGTGTTATTCCTGTGCCTAACTCCGATGGTGCTTTTGCGGCAGGCTATGCACCTGGAATGGTTTTGGTTTCCAAATCCTTTAGTGACGAAGCGTACTCAAAAATGATGGCGGAAAAAGCAGGCTCTACGCAATCGTGGCTCACTTCAATGCAAGCTATTGAGGCAGCCGCGGCGGGCCAGGAGCCAAAGAGCCTGACGAAGATTGGTGTGGATGCAATATCTGGCGCAACGCTCGTTGACGCTCCGAAGTATTTGGCTGCAGTTGCTGAAGTTGCCCAGAACAATGACATTATTGCTGAAGGAACCTATACGGGTGATGGTAGCGATCTTGAGCTTGGTGCCATACTCGCTGCTGCACATGGCGATAAGTGCTTTACGAGTGCTATTGCGCTTGTTCAGGGAGACACGCTTGTGGCGGCAAGCATTGATGACTTCCAGTATATGGCAGCAGGAACTGAGGGTATTAACGCTGTCCCAAATTCTGATGCTGGGTTAAGTGCAGGCACCGCTGAGGGTATGATGCTGGTATCTAAAGCAGTCAACTCACCTATCTACAGCAAGGCACTGAAAGAAAAAGGTGGAGCGACTCAAGACTGGATCACTTCGGTAGATGCAATTGAGGCATTCCTTGCGGGAGCATCGATCAGTTCTGTCAAAGCGCCGAGTGTTGATGCTGTTTCTGGAGCGACACTGGTTGATACCACCAACTATGCTCAAGCGGCAATTGATGCAGCAAAGCGTGCCTAGATAAGAAATAGCACCTTGTTGGCCCTGTCGGCGGAGGTTTCCCCGGCAGGGCTTTGCTGTTGATTGGGCCTTGATAGAGCTATACTACAGAAAACGTCATCGGTGAGGCAGGGTTGATGGGTAAGCTCAATATACGATCTCCGAAACAAATTGCTGCATTAGTCATCCTGGTTATGATGGCTATGGTACTCAGTTTTGTTGAGATGCCTCTTATACCGCAAGCACCCTGGCTTAAATACGATCCTTCGGGTATTATCGCTGCGCTTGCGGCGCTTTTGTATGGACCATGGGTTGGTACTGCGGTTGCAGTCCTCGCCTGGATTCCCCGGCTCGTGACCGATCCGCTT
>JAVWLC010000406.1:0-2315 GCA_036638175.1 Raoultibacter sp.
AACTGCGAGAATAAAGGTTAGCTCCTAAGTGTTCGGCTGACTTTGCGATTCAACCTATCTGACTTTTGAAAGTTGCGTGAAGTTGCAAAGAATGCCGTTGTGGTTGAACCTTAGTGCTCGTGAATATCTTCCCTGGGTTTTTCAAGGCCCTCAATAACAATACCCTCGCGCTCGGCATAATCCCACAGCGCCGCATGGATGGCCTCTTCAGCCAAAAGCGAACAATGGATTTTTACCGGCGGCAATCCATCGAGCGCCTCAACAACTGCTTTGTTGGTGACCTCGAGTGCTTCTTGGACGGTTTTTCCTTTGACCAGCTCGGTCGCAATCGATGAGGTGGCAATAGCCGCCCCGCAGCCGAATGTTTTGAACTTCACATCGCGAATGATGCGGTTGTCATCAACATCAAGGTAGATGCGCATGATATCGCCACACTGTGCGTTGCCGACGGTGCCGCATCCGCTGCAGCCCTCAATCTCGCCCACGTTACGCGGATTGGTGAAGTGGTCCATTACTTTTTCACTGTATGCGAAAGCCATGATCTGGCTCCTTTCGTCTTGGTTGTTCTTCCTAATGCCATGTTTCTTCCTCGTGCAATGTGCTTTGGGTGCTTGTCATACCCAGCCTGTCAAGGTAAGCAACCTACGCAGACAGGTGCCCCAATACAACCTTTTGTGCCTTGATGAAGTCTTCGTAAAGCGGACTCATAGAGCGAAGGTTGTCGATGGTGCCCTTGAGTGCATCGATGGTGTAATCAATGTCGGCGCGGGTGGTGGTGCGTCCAAGCGACAGCCGCAGCGATCCATGCGCAATCTCATGCGGAAGGCCAATGGCCAAAAGCACATGGCTCGGATCAAGCGATCCTGAGGTGCAAGCAGATCCACTTGAAGCACTGATGCCCTTAAAGGCTAGTTGCAACAACATCCCTTCCCCTTCAATGAATTCGAAGGAAAAGTTCACATTGTTGGGCAGCCGCTTCTCGCGCGATCCATTGAGTAAGCTGTAGGGAATTTCGCGCTCAATGCGTGCGATGGCGTAGTCTCGCAATTCGGCTAAGCGGGCGTTTTCTTCTTCCTGTTCGGCGAGGGCACACTCAGTTGCTCGGGCAAATCCAACAATTCCCGCTACGTTTTCGGTTCCTCCGCGCAGCCCGCGTTCTTGCTGGCCACCATGAATGAAAGCCTTGCTTTTCACACCTTTTCGCATGTAGAGAAGACCCGTGCCTTTGGGGCCATAGATCTTATGTGCCGATGCAGACAAGAGGTCGATGCCAAGTTCGGCAACGTCAATCGGCAGATGCCCAAATGCTTGCACGGCATCGGTGTGGAAGAGCGCTCCGCCTTCGTGGGTAATTGCGGCAAGTTCGGCGATGGGTTGCACCGTTCCAATTTCGTTATTCGCAAACATGATTGACACCAAAATGGTGTCGGGCCGCAGTGCTGCTTTTAAATCAGCAGGCGACACGAACCCTTCGCTATCCACGGGAAGGTAGGTGACTTCGAATCCGCGCTTTTCGAGGTACTCGGCGGTATGCAGGACGGCATGGTGTTCGATGGCGCTTGTGATGATGTGACGGCCTTTGTTCTCGTATGCCTCGGCGGTTGCGATGAGCGCCCAGTTGTCTGATTCGCTTCCGCCTGACGTGAAGTAGATCTCACGGTCAGTCGCGTTGAGGGAGTGCGCGATTGTGGCACGCGCCTCAGAAAGCGCAACGGCGGCTTCCTCGCCGAGCGGGTATATGGAGCTTGCGTTTCCGTATGCTTCGGTCAAATGGGGCAGCATTGCGTCAAGGGCTTCGGGCCTCATCTGCGTTGTTGCTGCGTTATCGAGATAGATTTGAGTCATGAGATGCTCCTTGGACTAATCGTTTGAGATCATCGAGAGATAGCGTTCGCCCGTATCAGGCAAAACAACCACAAACGTCTTGCCAGCTAGCTCGGGACGTGCAGCCAACTGTTTTGCCGCTGCAACCGCAGCTCCAGATGAAATACCAACAAGAAGGCCGAATGCCTTTGCAAGCTCGGCTTGTGTGGCGAAAGCTTCATTGGTGGTGATATCGATAACTTCGTTATAGATTGAGGTATCGAGTGTATCAGGAACAAATCCCGCGCCGATGCCCTGTATTTTGTGGGGTCCTGAATTTCCTCCAACAAGAACAGGTGATTCAGCCGGTTCCACCGCAACGATGCGAATGTCAGGATTGCGTTCTCTCAAAAAAGCACCAGCACCCGAAATTGTCCCCCCTGTTCCAACGCCAGCGACCAGTACGTCGACGGCCCCATCGGCATCACGCCAGATTTCAGGACCAGTGGTCT
>JAVWLC010000407.1:0-2306 GCA_036638175.1 Raoultibacter sp.
ATGCGTCAACCAGAAGTACGAGCTATGCCCCGACAACATCATTCGCACGTATGCCGACAATGCTGGCAAGAACATCGATTGGCTCCAGCAGATGTGCACCGAATACTGCAAACGAGACCTTTTCGATGTAGCCATGGCTGTCGAGAACGAAGGCGCGCAAGGCAATGAAGCAACTGGCGATGGCGGCAATGGCGTTACTTCTGGCTGCCTGAATGCAGTCGGCTGCGAATACGAAAAGTTCGGCGTGGCAAAATCCGAAGCCGTAGCCCGTTCGCACTGGGCTCTCTCCGAAGGCAAAGCCGCCAACTCGGGCCCCGAATTGTTCGAGCCGCTTTATGAGAACATCAACAAGAAAGTGAAAGACGGATCGATCACAACTGAGTTCAAGACAGCACTTTCGAGCTTTATCACCGACGAAGCGGGCACCGTTATTGGTGTTGTTGCCACCACCGATGCAGGCGACATCAACATCAAGGCCGCAAAAGGCATCATGCTCGCAACGGGTGGTTACTGCGCATCCGACGAGATGAAGATGAAATTCTGCCAAGAAGCACTTGCCTATACAACCTATATGAGCCACGACTGCGAAGGCGAAGGCATCAAAGCAGCTATGGGAATCGGTGCCGATCTTTACAACATGTGCAACTTCTACCCCATTGAGGTTGCCCAGGTTTATCAGTACGATCCGCAGTACAACGACGTGTTCGCCTCATGGCTTGATATGGATAACGAAGGGTACATGGAAGTGCCCGCCATGAACATGGCCGAATGCCACGGCGGCGTCAAAATCAACGTCGATGCCCAGGTACTCGATATTAACGGCGAGCCGATCCCCCACCTGTACGCATCGGGCAACGATGTGGGAACTAACATCTTCGGAGTTCCCGGAAACTACCCAGGATGCGGTTGCTACGTCAGCTTCGCATTCGTATATGGCCGCATAGCTGGTCAGAAGCTGGCAGCTGAATCAGCTGTAGCGTAAGAACGGCTCCCCCCAATGAAAGCGCGCCCTCGAGGCGCGCTTTCATGTTGCAGGTTGTTGGTGGGGGCCTATGGGATGTCATATAGTGAGCTACCCATAAGAGACGTCCCTTGCAGTTTTTGGATCAATTCGTGCGTAATAGTGAGCTAGTCGCTCAGATAATCCCCAAGTATAGCAGTGGCATAGATCCTCGCTGACCCGCTAGGGTTCGGGCGGTTTATTAAGGCACCCCCATCAGTAAACGGCATCGCTCCAGAACAACGGGCTCTTCGATAACTGCCGACACAATAAAGGTCTTATGACCTTGCTTCTAAAGCGAATCAATCCACCTGTTGACGTTGTCTACCGCTTCTTGCAACTCAAGATCGATACCCGCAGAGGCGGCGGCTGCCTCATAATCATTCTTCCAGTGTGAATGCGCCAAAATGACTGCTGGAAGGTAACGTGGATTTCTTCCCGTAGCTTCGGCCTCCTTTGCTCGTGATTCAAAAATATCCTTGAGAGAAACAGACAGGGTTTCTTTATCTGGCCTGCCCGCCTCTTCCACCATTTGCTTCAGCAAAATCAAATCAACGACATCACGAGCTCGATCATTTACATATTCAGGCGGATCGCAAGGATCACTAGCAGCATGAATCTTTTGGGCGATCTGATAGCTCATGGCAAGCCCCACCATCACATCGGGAGTCGGTAGACCGAATCCCGCTAGCGAGGGCGAACTGAAGTCCTCAACTGTTTTTCCGGCAGCACCTTCATCGGGTGATATTTCGACTTGAATGCGGCGCCATGTTTTGCCACGAAGCAAAAGAGAAATATCAAATCGTCGAGGGTTGATCAGTTTTGAAGGCACTCTAATTTCCTCAACTTCGGAGCGAGAAAACTTGATTGATCCCCACGGCTCGCGCATGAGTATGTCAAGATTACGGATGAAATCGTCAATGTCGCAACGAACGATTCCATCGATATCTTTCGTGGCTCGCGCATTTAGTCCTAGACGATACTGCAAAAGAGTGCCGCCCTTCAACACAAAGCATGCCGCTCCTTGTGCATCAACTACTTGCTGTAATTTTGCTATAACAACAGTCGTTGCTACCAACCAAGCAAGGCGGCCGCTTTTCTCGTTGCCCAACTGACGCTCGGCCATATCTATCCACTTACTCAGTGTCGCAACTGAATTTGGTTCTTTCTCTTTAGGCTTGAGACTATCGAGACTTTGCGTGAAGCTACCCATCATGCCTGTCTCTTTTCTCAAGCAGTTGCCTTAGCCAAGCTGGCTCTTCTGCAACCAACATACCGCGTTTTGAGCCTCGATCTATAGCTTGCT
>JAVWLC010000408.1:0-2298 GCA_036638175.1 Raoultibacter sp.
CAGCGCCATGTGCTTCCGCTTATCTCTGCTGACCTGGGTATCTCGAACGAAATCCCGTGGGTTGACAAGAAGATTCTGAAAGCGTTCCTTGGTGCATCTATCGAAGACGTGAACAAACCGCGTCAGAAAGAGCCATCACGTTTAGCTTTCGATGACTACTTCTCCAAGACACGCATCTACCAGCACACGAACTTCCAGTTGGGTGATAGTGGCATCGCTAAACACTTTGAGATTCTGCTACAGGATCCTGAGTGGAACCCTGACAACAAGTTCCGTGCGGTAGTTGGTGTGTATAACGAACTGTGCCGTCGTCTGGGGGTAGCATGACAGTTTTAGTATTTGATTCAGGTGCGGGTGGCGCCCACGTTGCTCAAGTGCTGGCTACTGCGGGTATTCCTACCAAGCTGGAAACGTTTAGTCAGTTCTTTCCTTTTGGCGATAAGTCAGAAAGACAGTTACTGACGCTGTTCAAAGACTATCGTGCGAAGACAGGCCAGACTACAATCTTCTGCGCATGTAATACCATGAGCCTTGTGTTAAAAGCTCATGGCTACGACTTCCGTGCGAACAACGTTATTCCAACGTTCCCTCAAATGGATGAAGGTTCTGCTGTTTGCTTCGGTACGCATAACACCATTCACTATGCTACGCTTATGTCGGAGCACTTCAATGGCGTTGCTGTTGCTGGTCTGGTCAAGTGTGCAGAAGACCTGTACCAAGATCGTATCACGCTGGAGCAAGCACAAGCCAAGTGGGATTACTATCTCGCTAAGTACGACAAGGTGCAACTCGGCTCTACGCATTTGTCGTATCTCGCACACAGGCTTGGCGTTGCTGATAAGCACGTTGAACCTGACTATCTCTGTCTCTACCTTAATCACATTAAGGCGGTTGCATGATTGTACATATCATTGACGGGTCCGTTGGTGGTCAATATGTTTTCGACCAACTGCAAGAAGCTGGCATTAAGTGCCGCATTCAAGCACCAAACAACCCACGCGCTCGTTCGGTCTATGCGCCCTATCCATCTCTGTCTATGGGCCACACCGAGCAAGAAATCGAGAAGCATATCGGCAACGTACTCGGTACGTATCGTGGCCTGTTCTTGATCAGTAGCTATGTAGGTTCATTGGTTGCTCGCAACATGATTGATATGTGTGGGCAGTCTGAGAATGTTATCTACTGCGACGATCTCAAGTGCGGTTCAACGCCTGTTGTTGCTTCCTCAATTTCTGTAAATATCTACCAGAAACAACGTCGTCTCGGACGCATCGCGCATCGCATCAAACACTATGACCTTGACCATGAGTTCATTGTTGCTGATAAGGCTGTGCGCTATGCTGCTGGTGATGAACTGGAGAAACACGCAGCGCGAGCGGAACTAAACGATCACGCGAAGTTCCTATCAAGCCCGTCAATGATTGTTGCTGCACATAAACTCGGTGTGCGTAGTAGCATGTACCATAATTACGCTGGTCTGGTGCGAGAGTTTTTAGAGAAGCGCCAGCAGCAATAACGCGAGGACAAGATGATTAATCGCTTTCAGTTAAAGAAAGTTCCAGTGATTGAGGCATGTCAGTGGAACGGAGAGAACGTTGATGAGATGAATGAGTTTCTCAACGGCAGCGGTTACGTTGTTGGTCGCTATGTTCAGATCGGTATAACCGACCAGTTCGGTAAGCCTACTCTGGCTAACGTGTCTGTAGGCAACTACGCTATTAAGCATGAAGATGGTAAGTGTGATGCTATCACTGCCTCCGAGTTGTTTGATCGTTACGTGTTGGCTGATTGAGGAACATGATGAATCTTTTCTCTATTTTAAAACAACAGGTCAAGAAAGCACTTACCACCGAAGCTGCACTTGAGCCAGAAATACGTGCTGTCTTCGACTGGCGCTATTCGGTTGACGTTAAAGGCCAGATGTACATCGTTGGTAAGACTGGCGCTAACACCTGTTTCTACGTTGAGCCGGGCACCACAGAGCCAGTAGCGTGTTACCCTGACGAGTTGATCGCTAAGATTGATTCATGGGGTTCATCGAAATATGTTTCCTATGCTATCTACTTCAAGCACTTCGATAGTCCCGTTGCTGAGAATATCAAGACGCTTGAGAAGGCAATGACAGGCAAACCAAAAGCGTTTAAGAAGGGTTACTTTCTTTGCGGCGTTACACCGAAAGGTAAGCGCATCAAGCTGTATCGCTTGCAGCAGGGTCTTAGTGGGATGCAGTGGGTAGCTGTCGAACCTAAATCGTAATGCACGGTATGTCCGTGTGAGGAGCAAATATGATTAGTGATA
>JAVWLC010000409.1:0-2292 GCA_036638175.1 Raoultibacter sp.
GACTGGTACCCTGATGACCCTAAGAAAATCATTCAGGTAATCGAACGCTATGGTCTGCATGTTGAACGCATCGTTCATCCTGACCATAAAGTAAAGCCGGGCAAAGAGCATGAAGTCGTGTGGCAGTATCATGTGTGGTCGCGTCATCCAGCCTACGGCAATCTGACCAACGATGAGTTTGCTCCTAGTCGTCACGGAGCGCGTGTCACTGGTCCCGACCTGACAAGTGCTGTACTTCTCTGGGCTGTCCTTCGTGCTGAACGTGTCGAAGTCCTTCGTAGGGATGCTGTGTTGTACAAGCATTACAATTTCGAGCGTCTCCAGGAGCGCGTGTATGTATCATCAATTAAGTGATAATCCTACACAGGATGAACTGCGCAAGTATTACGAACAAATCCATGCAGACGCCGAAGCTATTATGAAGCGTGTGTGGGAAGTTCGTGGCTGGACGATTAAGTGGGACTGGCATAACGGCATCTGCGATGACTGTGAGTTTCTTTATGACTCTACTGGTAAATGTATGGGCACGAAGTTTGGGCACATACCGCAGTTGATTGATGCTGCCGCAAAGATAGACGAATTGAAGCTGTCTGTCTCGCACACCAAGAAATCTGTAAAGATCAGCAACAAACATGCGGAGAAGCCAGTTGAAGGAAAAGGCCGTAATCTAAGGCTTGCTTATCTTGACTGGCTTCTTGCTTTTGAAACGCAACTACACGAGGAAAAAACGTGCGCTGCCCAATCGACCAACTGCCTATAGCTCTTGATCAAGCTGAACACATTATGGCTAGCTGCTTTACGCTTGCTGCCGCATCAAAATCCAAGCGCCGTGCAACTGCTGCGATGCTGGTGCACTTCGAAGATGGCTTCCCGACTATCATTAGCAGTGGTGTCAACGGTACCGCTCCGGGCGCAAGCAACGTCATGGAGAACGCTGACCTAACGTTGTCTCTGTCGTCTGTTATTCATGCCGAAGTGAACTGCATCAACCGCATGGAAGAGCAGGGTATGTGGGTGCGTGATGGAAACATCCTGTTCTGCACTGACTCGCCGTGCCCGAACTGCTTAGACGCTATGGAAGTTGAAGGCGTTGAAACCGTAGTATATGCTCGGGAGTATCGTCTGACTGACCATCTGGACGTGTCCGATATCAAAATGTTCTGCTTAGATATGGACAACGTTGCTGCCCGTATGCAACTCGGTCTGGACAGAATGCGCGAAGTCATTGCAACAACACCAGTGTCTGAATAAGACCAATAACTGAGAGGCTCTCACCGTGGAAAAGAAATATATTTATCAGGATCTAAGCGGCAACCTTCTGACCAAAGAGCAGAAAGACCAAATGTTCAGCGAGTTGGATAAGTTGCAGGCCCAACGCATGAAAGAGTTTGCGGAGATGCTTGAGAATGATCCACGGATGAGCGCCCTTTGTGATTCTGTGTCTGGCCATGAACCGCATAAGTTCGATATGTCTGCGTTGGAAGGGCGCGTGTCTCATTTGCCGCAGCATGTTCTGTTTGCGCCGAAAGGACGTGACCCAGAAAGTCAACTCTCGCCTACGCTCCGCCGCCGCGGGACAGTTCGAGGTGTCGTGCATCGCTACCCACGCATGTCGGATAATCTACCGAAGGGTGAGATTAAGATCGATGCCTCTAAAATGAGAAACATTCAAATGGACACTCATATGGGAGATACAAAGACCTCTAATTTGTCTGAGGCATTTCTGCAAACTCTTTCTGCCGAATACGGTCTGACGCCAGAGCAGTTGGGAGAAGAAGGACGGATTGTCGGTATTGATGAAGCTCCCTACATTCTCTACCCTAAAGGCTGCCAGACAGGCTCAGTCGGTCCTTCTGGTCGTGCGCTGCGTATAGACCCATCTAAGGGTCTTGGTCGTATTGAAGGTTGCAGTGTGTGGTCAGCCGAATGCCGTGATCGTGCCGCAACGCCAGCGTCTGTTCGCAAGAAACTCCGTACTAAGACACGCGCCCAAAAGAAAGCGCGTCGTAAACAACGTTAAGGAACTATCGTGGAACCATTCTTTAAAGAAATCAAAGATAACTTCGCACAAGCGTTAGGCATTGACCCTAAAGTTCTCGATGCACCAGTAGACGAAGAAGCCTCTGAGCGCTACAGTAAATTCCTCAAAGCTGACCGTCGTAAGATCACTGTCGGTCTGGCGTTGTGTCAATTGCAAATTCCAGATGACATGCGTTATTGCTTACTGAAAGATCATCTGGACACTACTGAGCGCTTGATTAACGAAGCGTTCACTAACCTCGCTGCCCAGCT
>JAVWLC010000410.1:0-2273 GCA_036638175.1 Raoultibacter sp.
AATGTACATTGAGCCTCCGATCACGACACTTTCGCGTCCTGACCTTTTGGATGAGTATCCCTATACGCTCATCACGGGTGGTCGTAGCCACGCATTCTTCCACACTGAATATCGCAACAGTGCATGGATGCGCGAGGTACATATGTTCCCGACGGTTGACATTAACCCCGCAACCGCTGCTGAACAGGGCATTGAGCATGACGATTGGGTCTACATTGAGACCTATGTTGACAAGATCAAGCAGCGCGCTAATCTCACGGAAGCTATCAAGCCAGGCATGATTCACGTTGAACATGACTGGTGGTTCCCCGAGCGCGAAGCAACCGATGATCTGCATGGTGCTTTCGACTCGAACTGCAACGTTTTGTTCGAGAACAATGGCCCCTACGATCCTGCGGTTGGTACCGACAACTTCGGCGGCTTGTGCAAGATTTACAAAGCTGAAGATGGAGCACCAGCTGGTATTTGCATGAACGAAGAAGATCTCAAGATATTCTTGCCGCTTTCGGCTGAGCAGCTTAAGAGCGACGATCAAGCCAACGGCGTTAGCCAGGTAAGTGTGAAGGGAGGTGCACAGTAATGACCCGCAACATTATTTCTATCGATCTCGATAGCTGCATTGGTTGCCACTCTTGTGCCGTTGTATGTAAGCAAGAAAACGGCGTGGGCTTGGGCACCTATTACAACAAGGTTCTTACTGTTGGACCATCAGGTTCCTATCCTGACCTCGAGATGTATTATCTCCCCGTTGCGTGCCAGCACTGTGATGACCCGCAATGCGTCCATGTTTGTCCGACCGGTGCTTCTTATAAGCGCGAAGACGGCGTGGTGCTTGTTGATCACAGCAAGTGCATTGGTTGCCAGTATTGCGTTATGGCATGTCCTTATGGAGTTCGTACCTACGACGAGAGCCGTGATAAGGGCGTCATCGAGAAGTGTACAATGTGCGCACACCTCATCGACAAGGGTGAAAAGCCTGCATGCGTGAAGCATTGCCCTGGTCAAGCGCGTCTATTTGGCGATCTCGATGATCCTGAGTCAGATCCTTCAAAGATGCGTGCATCCAAGAAGACGCACAAACTCAAAGACGTCGGCAACCATCCGGGAGTCGACTACGGTCTCGACAAATTCAGCTGGAAGGGAGATGAGTAACCATGGAAGTACAGTGGCCTCTACTGATCTTCAGCGTTTTCCTCGGCATCACGTCAGGTATCTTCATCTTCCTCGGTGTTGGTGAGATTAAGGGCAAGTTTAAGGATGTTCGTTTTATTGGTGCTCTCATTGCTTTGATTTGCCTTGCTATTGGCGGCTGCGTTTCGGTTTTGCACATGGGACATCCTGAGCGCGCTACGCACTTGCTGGGCAACTTGGGCTCTGGCCTTACGAAAGAGCTCTTTATCACAGCTGCTATGGGTATCGTTGCCTTTGTATACTTGCTACTTGCTCGCAAAGAGTATCCTGGTGCAACCAGGGTGCTCGGTATCATTGGTGGCATTCTCGGACTAGTGTTGGCACCTATTGCGGGCATGAGCTACATGATGGCAGCCCGTCCTGCATGGGACACCATTGCAATTCCACTCATGTATTTGGGAAGCGGTTTGGCGCTGGGCTTTCTCCTTATGGCAGCTCTTGTACTCATCAAGGGCAAGGCATCAGAAGAAGGCGGCTTCGCGTTGAAGCTTGCTCTTGCTGGCGTCATCATCATGGCAGTGACTGTTATTGCTTATGTGATCTGGATTGCAGTTGCTCCGTTCCAGGCGCCTTCACGTTCGATTGAACGGCTCATCTCGGGCGATTTCGCCATGATGTTCTGGGTGGGAGTTGTGATCATCGGTTTGGTTGTTCCTGTCGCACTCACCGTGCTTGCCTGCATCAAGGCAACCAAGGGTGAGGGAGACACGGGTATCGCTAATCCGAAAACGCTCGCAACCTATTTGCTCGTATCGTTTGCTTGCACGGCCATCGGTGCTGTTGTTATCCGCATGATTATGTACGGAGTTGGCACAAGCGTCGAGCAGTTTATCTATCGCTAAGTTTTAGGTCTCGCTTTGCTGCGACTGGCGAGACCGCTATTCCTTGCACGATTGTTGTATTGGATCCCAGCTGCATGATTTGTGTGCAGCTGGGATCGCACGAAAGCTGGTGACGTACTCGCGTATGGTGCCAGGTCGCACGAATGACAGGAGTCATCATGGAAGAAAAAATGCCCGATTCCCTGGTTTGCAATCTGATTGATTTCAGCACGAACCGCTCAAATGTCTACGGGTTTCTCT
>JAVWLC010000411.1:0-2270 GCA_036638175.1 Raoultibacter sp.
AGTACTCGACATTCTCGACTTTGGCCGTGTAGTCTTTGACGGAGATAAAGCGGCAAGCTTGTTCACAGGAGCAACGCGACCCTTCTATGATCTCACCTGGCGCTACACTCTCACAGGCCGGTTGCTTTGGGGTGGTGGCACCATTTGGTCGCACATTAACTTCCCCCGATTTACCGACTACGTGCAAGAGAAAAAACCTCTCGCCGTCATTTGCACCCACATCACTGCAGCAAATGTTGCAGTTGGGGCACGTATGCTCACGGGCCAAACATATCCCATTATCAGCGTGCCAACCGATTACGAAACCGAAGGCCTCTGGCCCCACAAGACAAGCAACCTGTTCTGCGTCGCCACCGAATCGATGGCCGAAACGTTGCGTCCACGCAAGGTCCCCGATGAGAATATCCTTATCACCGGTATTCCCACGCGTGACGATTTCCGAAAAACCTATGACAAACAAGAGACACGCAAACGTCTTGGACTTCCTGAGGACAAGATGGTTGTACTCGCACTTGCAGGAGCATTTCTCCCAAGGCCTTACGTGCACTTCAGAGAGACGCTCGACAAAATGCTTCCTTATTTGCATACCTATCCAAACATGCATTTTGTTTTCATCGCTGGAAGCGATAAGCAATACGCCGATCATATGCGCCAACAGTGCTCCGAGCTTGGGCTTACCAACACAACAGTCCTCGATTATGTCGACGGCATGGCAGCCCTCATGGCCGCAAGTGATCTTGTTATTTGTAAGTCAGGTGGCCTCATTGTCACCGAGTGCCTCTGCGCCCAGGTTCCCATGATCTTGCTTGGACGCGCCTACGGGCAAGAAAAAGCCAACGTCCAGATGCTCACCGCAGTCGGCGCCGCTATGCACGTAACCACTTGGCGCGAACTGCTCGAAAGCCTGCGCCATGTAGCACGCAATCCGCAAAGCACCCAAGCCATGCTCATCAACGGAAGCCTTATTCGTCGCCCTGAGGCGGCTCTCGATGTCGCTCGCGCGGCATTCCGCCTTGCTGACAAGAGCAAAGCAGGTGAACTTCCCATGAGCCGCAAGCGGTTCATCTGGTTGTACTGGGGCAAGAAACCCGCGCACATTCGCTAAGCCCTCATTTTACAAAAGACCTGAAAATCAACCTTATTTTCTTCGTGAGTTCATCCTGCCTTATGCAAACAACCATGGGGCTTTAATGTCATTTCACAAAATGTGCTTGTCAGTGAGTAGAGTGGGTCATAATAGTTCAATACGTAGTGCCTCATTAGCGTCATCGCTGATGAAACACCAATTATTCGAACGCATCTGGCAGCGCCATGATGCACCTGAACAATAGATTTCCGGAGATCATGACACCTGTATTCAATGAACTCGGCTTATCCGAGAAAGCCCTGGCCGCCGTCAAGCGCTTGGGATACGACGCACCCACACCTGTGCAAGAGCAAGCCATCCCCCTCATCCTTGAAGGGCGCGATATTATTGCCGCTGCAAAAACGGGTACGGGCAAGACCGCAGCGTTCTCGCTGCCAACAATGGACCAACTCGGCCACATTCAGCGCGGACAAGGGCCCCTTATGCTCGTGGTCAGCCCCACGCGTGAACTCGCCGACCAAATAGGCAAAGTGTGCCGCGATATCGCACTTTCAACCCACCATCGCATTCTAACCGTCATCGGCGGTATCTCGTACGATCCGCAGATAAAGCAACTCAAGAATGGTGTTGATATCCTCATTGCAACACCTGGTCGCCTGGTAGATCTTATGGAGCGCAATGCGGTGCGTCTTTCAAATGTCGAAGTGTTGGTGCTCGACGAAGCAGACCGCATGCTCGATATGGGATTTTGGCCACAGATGAAGAAGATCATCGGAGCCACCCCCGCAAAACGCCAGACGCTTTTGTTCTCGGCCACTATCGATGATCAAATCCAAAAAAGTGTTGGAACGCTTTTGCAAAACCCTGCCTATGTCGAAATCGCTCACCGCGGTGAAACGGCTGACACCGTTGATCAGTTCGTCATCCCAGCAACACAAACAACCAAAGCGGCGCTGCTCAAGGCAGTCCTTGACGAAAAGGGCTCAGACCGCGTGATTGTCTTTGCTCGTACCCGCTCTCGCGCTGATTCCTGCACCCGCAGGCTTCGACGCGCTGGATTCGATGCTGAGGCTATCCACTCGGATCGCTCTCAAGCCCAACGCAAGCGAGCACTTGATAACTTCAGCAAGGGCAAGACCCACATTTTGGTAGCTACCGATGTTCTTGCGCGCGGAATCGATGT
>JAVWLC010000412.1:0-2260 GCA_036638175.1 Raoultibacter sp.
CTTTGTCGTAACGAGCTTTACGTTCAGAGAAACTTTCCGTCTTCTCTTCCGCTTTACCACTCTCACTAATTTTTGAAAGCGCTTCAAGCGGATTCTTGAACGGCTCATCAGAAGTAGGGTCATAAACTTCGGTCTTGATGACCTTATTCATCTCCTCTTGAGCGCTCTTGAATTTATTGAGAGCTTTTCCTACCGTCTTTGCCATGGCAGGCAACTTATCGGGTCCAAAAATGAGGAACCCGAACAGCAGGATGAGAAATAACTCGAATCCACCGATTCCAAACAAGGTAACCCCTATACACTCATGGCGCCGAATTATTGCCGCGCGCCGAATTGCTTTACAACCGAACCATAGTATCACAAACGCCGTTCGTCATTCCCAAGAGCTGCCCTCAAACGGAGATATTCACAGAAGGTTACTCGGAACTTCACGGCTTGCGCTAAGCGAATGAGGCTATTGCCCACCCATAACCATCAACGCCATGGTAGGAAGCGACAGAGCAAGAACTAGCACAACAGCAACGATGACGATGAATGTCTTCTTAAGCTTTTCAGATTTCTCTCGCTTAATCTTTGCTTGTGCTTCACGCTCTTGTGCTGCTTTGATGCGTTCGCTTTTCTGCTTTGCAGTCAATTTCTGCTGCTGTTTTGCTGCCATTCTAAAGCCTCAATTTCCCACGGATCTCAATAACGCGTGCGATGTTTTTAGTCACCTCAACATCAACGTGCCAGCGATTCTTTTCGTAAAGCGGCTTACCTGCAACCATGGTCATAAGGACATCGGCGCCGCTGCAAGTATTCACAATAGCAGACACTGGATCGGTAGTTGGTGTTTGATGTGAGCCCGAAAGATCTACAGCGATAATATCAGCTTCTTTACCAACATCAAGCGAACCTACTTTGTCGTCAATCATGAGCGCGCGAGCGCCGCCAATTGTAGCCATTTCAAGCATGGTTTGCGAATCGAGGAACGTTCCAACATGCACAGCACGCTGAACGAGCATGCCAATGCGCATCTCTGTAAGAATATCAGTTGAATCCGTTGCAGCAGGCGAATCGGTTCCAAGACCCATGCGCAAGCCAGAACGAAGAAATTCACCGATAGGAGCAACGCCCATACCGAGCTGCGCATTGCAGCGCGGACATGCCGCAATTGCCACATTGTATTCCTTCAGTTTCTCAATGTCCTCAGCATCAACGTGGACGCAGTGAATAGCCATGACATTAGGCGCCTCAAATGCGCCCCAGTTAAGCACGTAGCGCACCGGCGTTGAACCAGTAGGAAGCCACGGCGGAATTTCAACATAACCACGCTTCTGATCCATTTCATGAACCGAAAACGGCGATGAGCCGTACTTGATAAAGTGATACTCCTCGCGCGAGCCCGCCAAGTGCATGGCAACTGGCATATCGTGCTTAGTTGCATACTTTGCAATAAGACTAAATAACGACGGGTGACACACATAGAGCGCTGCCGGAGCGATGCCGATGGTGATACGAGATGAATCGACTTCTTCTTTCCAATGAGCAATGTCAGACTCAGCAAGCTTCATCGCATAGCTGACGCGGTGCTTATCCATCGATCCAACCTCGCGATAGATGACACCACGCAAGCCAAGCTTTTGCGTAGCCGTACAAGCGGCACCTGTTGTCGTAATGTCAGCAACACAGGTAATGCCCGATGAGATAGCCTCAAGACCACCAAGAATGGCGGAATCATACCAATCACTTGGCTCGAGACGGCTACTCTTTTCGTGGACCGATTGAATCCATGTAGCATAGGGAACGTCATGAACCACTCCGCGCATGACGGAGTTCTCAAGATGCGTATGAAGATCGATAAGACCTGGGAGCAATGCAGACAACCCAAAGTCCTTAATCTCTTCGTCGGGATAGCGCAATTTCAACATGTCAGCTTTGCCGATATCGCGAATCTTTCCGTCACGAACGAGCAGGGCTCCATCAAGGATCGGCTCGGAGGTGATGGGCAGAATATAGTGTGCGCACAGTAACATAGGCGTCTCCTGATTGTCGTGTGCTCGTATGATAGCATTTTTGCAATTCATTACCTCGAATGTCCACGCTATATTCGGGTATTCGGCACACGACAATCGGCTACGAGAATCCTGCTTCCACACTTCAAGGCCGAAAGCATTCCGCGCACCTAAGATTCACGCCCCTAACCCCTAGATGCAGAAAGACCCCCGAAACATCGGAGGCCTTCCACATCGATTGTTGTAATCGAATTAGCGCTTGCTGA
>JAVWLC010000413.1:0-2239 GCA_036638175.1 Raoultibacter sp.
CCGATGTGGTCATCAGGACGTGCTCTCTTGCGGGGGTACTGGGTATCGACCTTGGGGGAGCAATAGCCGAAAAGATGGCGTACAACGAAACGCGCCCGTACAAGCATGGGAAGGTGTGTTAGTCATGATCGCAAAAGAAAAACTCTACTCGCTATACATAGACATCAAAAACAACCAACCATCAAACGGCGTATGGGATGGTTACGTGTATGTGCGCATTCCAGACAATATTGGGATGACACGCATTCCGCTGATAAACAAGCTTGACGAGATCATCAAACAGCTTGATCGGGAAGACAGGGAATACGACAACCTACGCCACGACGCATCCGTGCCGCTCCAAGAGCTTACAGGAGAAACATCCCCGCAGTCGATTTCAGCGCTTAAAGCAGAGATAGAGCGCCGCACGATGCCTAAAGGCATGGAGTGGCCAAGGTTCGAGGATGGCGAGTTCGTTGTTAGCGGGGACAGGGTTCTTGGAGATGCTGACGATGAGCACACAGTCTGGACTATTCGACTTTGTTGCAACGGTGGATGGCATTATCGGCTAAATGATCCAAGTGATAGGGTTATACATGATTTGTGGGCGCCTTGCAGCGAGAGAGTCAAACGTCCCGCGCCGCAAGTCTTAGCTGCCGACGGCTTGCCTATCAAGGTAGGCGAAAGGCTATGGAGCACACAAAGCAGACTATGGTGGGTAGTTACCGAGATAAATAAACATAATGTGCCGCGCGGATACGATGAAAAAACAGGCTCCAAAAGTCGTAAATACGAGCTGGTGTCAGAATGGCTTACTCACACACCCCCAGACACCCAAGAATGCATCAACGATGATGCATTCCTTGGGGCTGACCTATACGTTGAAAAGTACCCTCACGTTAAAGAGCTTAAGCACTACGACGAACTAGGGAACGTTTCCCAGAGTCCTAGCATATGGCAATTGCAAAGGCTTGATCTTATCCGCAGGCAACGAGAGCTTGATGTTCTCATCGCAGGAGGTGCCCGATGCTAACTGCAGTTATCACAGTCGCAGACACGGCACTCAAGGTCGGCGCACTCCTACTGTTCGCAACGGTATGGGGTACTGATGTGTACTATCGGTATATATGGAGGGGTGATAAGCAATGAGCGACAGGGAGTATACGCCTGAAATGGTAGAGCTTCGTCGCCTACTTGATGAGCGAGGGATTGAGTGGACTGACTACAGCGATCCAGTAGATCAATGGACAAAGTATGGGATGAATCGACTTGCGATGCAGCGAACGAAGTTTTTAGTAAAAGGACAGCCCGTCGGCAGTGTTATTTATGGTTACGGATCATACGGGGAAGGAACGGGACTGCTTGAAGCCTATATGCCAAATGAAAGTGACCCAGTTGGGCACTTGAAAGCAGCCGAAATTGTTACTGCTTGGTTCGGGGAGGTGACGCAATGAGCAACCTAAAGCCATGCCCGTTCTGCGGCGGAGAAGCTGAAAGGCGTAGGCAGTTTGTTCTTGCGGGGCAACCCACTTGCTTAGTCAGCTGTTCAATATGCAATGCAAGAAGTGCCAACTACCATACTAGGGACGAAGCGGAAGCGACATGGAACACCCGCTATGAGCAAACGTGCCACAACGAGAATGGACCACATACTCGTAGTTTCATTTGTTCGAATTGCGGGGAATCTAGCAGCAAAGAACCATGCGAAAGTGCGCCAAAGAACTGCCCGAGTTGCCGCGCAAAGGTGGTGGACTAAATGCCGATGGAGCGTGACAGGTATCCCAAAAACTGGAACAAAATCGCCCGTGAAGTCAAGGAAGAAGCAGGGTGGGTGTGTCAAAAATGCGATCAACAATGTCGTAAGCCAGGTGAGCAATTCGACACGCATAAGAGGACGCTCACGGTAGCGCATCTTAACCATATACCCGAGGATTGCCGCCGTGAAAACCTGATGGCAATGTGTGCTCCTTGTCATCTGCGGTATGACGCTAAGCATCATGCGGAGACGCGGGCAAGAAAAAAGGTGGTGGAACAATGAGCACCGAATCAATGCTCCGTATGTCACGAGAGATACGTCTGCCTGAACCGACGTATCCTTGGCCCGATATGTCCGACAAGCGAATCAAAGAGTTGACCGCAGAAAATGAGCGGCTGCGAATCCTTGCAATGGGCTATCTGTGCGACAAGCTACGACTTTTGCGCGAAACTCAGTTGGCACACGGAGTTACGCCAACGTGTCAACTATGCCTTTGCGCCGACG
>JAVWLC010000414.1:0-966 GCA_036638175.1 Raoultibacter sp.
TTCCGTGCCCAAGCAACGCAGCGCCTTCTCTTCCTTTAAACGCCGCTGAGTAAAACCTTTGGCGCGCATCGCAGCTGAATCAAAGGCTATATCAATCCATTCTTCGTCCGTTCGGTGGGGATAAACCTCGCCAGCTCCCAGCGCTTCGGCAAGAAGCGTGCTGATCTCGTTGTCAGTCTTACATTCCCACAACGGCTCAATAGCCTTTCCTCCGTACACAATATAGGGATTCGAGAAGTTACCGCGAATATCGGTACATTCCAACCAGAAGGCAGCGGGCAATACGTAGTCGGCATAGCGAGCGGTATCGGTCATCTCAATCTCAAGGGAAACGATAAGCTCTAGATTCTTCACATCTTCGTCAACCCATATACGTTGCTGACAGCGATTGCTTGCGACGTTATCGCAATTGCCGATATAGCCTTTTATGGGATAGTCTTTGCCTTTGAACTTGCCTGTTTTAACCACATCGGACCAAGCACAGG
Source organism: Raoultibacter sp. (assembly GCA_036638175.1). Taxonomy (GTDB): domain Bacteria; phylum Actinomycetota; class Coriobacteriia; order Coriobacteriales; family Eggerthellaceae; genus Raoultibacter. Next base: position 486 of record JAVWLC010000414.1, read on the forward strand.
AGGCAATGATGCCATTACATTTGTCAGCTTTTACGGGATTAGTCCCCCGAGACATAGCTACATTCTGACCCAGCGGAGAGAGCGTCCCTTTGGGCGCACCAGGACCGCCGATACCCGTGCCATGGCGAGAAAGATTATTGGTAAGAGCATGGAGAATCGCGAGCGCCTGCCCCCAAAGATGACCACCCCTATAGTGGTCAATACCGTATTGGGTATAGGCCGTTACGGGATCACCCGAAGCGTAGATGCTCACTATTTCATTAATGGTTTGCAAGGGAACGCCTGACAGATCGGATGCATCTTCAACCGTGTACTGTGACATATGTTCTTTTAGGGCGGAATACACGGTTTTCACCTTGATTCCTTGCACTTCAAACTCACCTTCGAGAACTGGAGTGTCACATTCGGTATACAGCTTAATCGAACCCGTTTGCTCATCCATTACGTAGGCAGGATCCTTTTTCGTGCTTCCCACAGCATT
>JAVWLC010000414.1:976-2233 GCA_036638175.1 Raoultibacter sp.
ATATCCGAGAGGCGCAAGAAAAGACCTGTATCTTGGCGAATTAAAAACGATCCGGTCGTGTATTTTTTGACGTATTCGACATCAATTCGATTGGCTTTTACAATTTCGTTAAGAATTGCCAGGGTCACATAAAGATCGGTTCCAGCCTTTATCTGGATGTATTCATCGCAATACTGCGAAGTGGCCGAACGAATAGGATCAATGCACAGCAGACGCGCCCCTTTGTCCTTCGCCGCAAGAATGATACGCCAAGTCTGCGGTTGGGTCCAGGTAGGGTTGGCACCCCAGATCAGAATATGTCTGGCATCGATCATATCTTTCGGCTCATTGCTGTATCCGAAAACTCCACCGCCCATGACGCGATTCGTTCCCCAGCCAAGCGCAAAATCATACATTCCTGCAGGTGCGGTGCCTCCGATAGAGTACATGAGCCTGCGAAGGGCACTCCCTTGAACCGCTCCATAATTCCCTGATGCAACATTAAAGGACATAGCCTTTTCGCCGTACGTCTGCTGGATGTCCTTGATCTTGCCGGCTATCTCACCGATAGCCTCTTCCCAGGAGATGCGCTCCCACTCACCCGCACCTCGCTCGGTGCCTTCGACGCGTTTCAGGGGGTACTTTACTCGAGCGTCGCTGTAGGTTCTTTCGTGCATGCTTAAACCACGAAGACAGCATCCTGAGTAAATATCCTCAGGATAGTTCCCACGCGACATCTTGACTACTTTCCCATCTCTGACATGAGCATTCAGCATGCATGCCTGAAAGCAATTTGCTCTGCAAATCGTCGAAACAAGCGATTCTTCTCCACCCGTCTCGCTCTGCGCTAGTGCCGTCAGCGTTGGTGTCCCCCCGATAACGGCAGTCGCACCCGCGATTGCAGCGGTGGTCTTCAGAAAACTCCTGCGGGTCAAGCCGCTGTGCGGGTCATTCGTTCCTGACATTTCTCCTCCTTATGAAAGAATGTGTCAGGATACCCCGTTTGAATTATCCTTGGCGGTGCTACATCTTTTTACCGCGCAAAGCACAACTCTTGCTAGGATATCCCCCCGATATTCCTGTTAGAATTGGCCAAATTCTTAACTGTCACATTATCACAATGATTTGCGACAATCAATCTATTTAATTATATAAATTCAAGGATAATCGAGGTACGAAAACCGGCGGCTGCTTACTTCTGAGCCAAGCGCGTTTTGACAAGTGCAAGAATGTCTTCGCTGCTCATGCCCGCATTGCTTCCCGCACGAATCATCTCGT
>JAVWLC010000415.1:0-1559 GCA_036638175.1 Raoultibacter sp.
TAAGACGAGACGAAGAGATCAGGGCGGCTGGGATTAGTGAGTCGCAGAATGCACCATTATTTCCGCGCTCAGATGGTACTCCCGTTCGTCCGCACGAATATTATGACCACCTAAAGCGTCTTGTGCGCGATCTCAAACTTGATCCATCGATCAAGCTGCACACATTAAGGCACACACACGCGACATACCTACTTGATTCTGGTGTAAATATCAAAGACGTGCAAAACCGCCTTGGTCAATCCACGATCAACACGACTCTCAACATATACGGTCACGTTTTAGCGGGGCGCGATGAGGTGGCGGCAGAAGCGTTTGCAAAGCTTTCGCGCAAGATTTATGTGAGACGGAAAGCGGACGGTGAAAAGAGATCACAAGAATTGTAAAGGCTTTATGAGCTGCATCAATAGGGCGACAAAGCCCGAGAAATGCAGGAATAACTAATACATGAAAAGAGGTACATAAATGAATAAGAAATACGATGAGTGTCAGGTCATCCGCGATGCAATTTCTTGCGGAATAGAGAAGCCCCTACGTGAGGGCGAAAAGTGCATAGGTTACGGCGGTGGTGAAGGCGACGACGAGCCATGCGACGAATGCAAGAATTGCTCAATTCATGTTCTCGTAGACGAAGAACAGCACCACTCTCAAAGTAATGATTTTAACAGCGAAAGCTAGCCATGTGTCAATCGTTGATAAAGAAAGGGGTGACATATGGCTATTAAAAGAGGTTCAAAAGTCGTAATCAAAGATGCATTTTGTCCTCGCACGGAGGAAAGCGGAAAAGTGTGGTCCGTGCGATGTGATCCATGGCAGCTCGATACAAAACAAGTAGTTCTTTTGGTTGGATCTCATATCGCGTGGTTGGTTGAGTGTCTTGAGGAGGTGGGAGACGATGGCAAGGCAAAGAATGATTAAACCAGAGTTCTTCGACTCTGAGAGCCTTTCTGACTGCTCTCACGGCGCCCGTCTCGCATTTGTGGGACTCTGGGTCATGGGGGACGATTCTGGCAACGCAAAGCTCTCATTTCGCAAGCTTCGCAAGCAGATATTTCCCAACGATGAAATGGCAGATACTGAGTTCGCAAAGATGCTTGCAGAGCTCGAATCTGTGGGGTGCATAAAGGTCTATTCGGTCGATGATCAGATGTACCTTACGACGGCTAATTTCGAGACGTATCAGACCGTCAGAAAGCCCTCAAAAACTAACATTCCTAAGCCTCCTGCAAGCGTCGAAAAAGCCCGAAAAACAAGCGTGCTGTCACAGTTACTCACTAGTGCATCACCAGTGACAGAAGATGACCGTACTAGTGATGCACTGCAACACCAGTACGACACCAGTACGACACCAGTGACGCTAAAGAAAGAAGTAAGGAAAGAAGGAACTTCTTTTCCTTACGAAAAAGAAGTTCTTCTTTTGAGCAGCAGTGATGCACTCAATTCCGATTCGAATTCCGAAAGCTCAAACAACCCCGTTTCTCCTCAGTGCCCCGACTGTCGATCAAGGGCAGTCTTCGATGTCGCTGAAAAAACATGGCGATGCACCTCGGCTACCTGCCTTG
>JAVWLC010000415.1:1569-2227 GCA_036638175.1 Raoultibacter sp.
TAAACCCCACATGGAGGAGTGGTCCGATGACTGAGATTTTTGTGACATATGCAGGCAACAAAATGCAACTAGTTACGACGGTGTCAGACCCGCCAAGAGGACATGTTTCGAAATGCCGTGAATGCTCAGCGTGTGGCGCAAGCGGCTACTGCTCGGTTCTGTTGCTCCACACCGAAACGGCGCACAACGAGTGCATTGAGCTTTGCCCACGGCTGAAAGGCGGTAGGTGATGGCTCATTGCCGAATGTCTTGCCCTGAAGAGTCGCGGTGCGATCTTCGCGATGAAGCGACAAGATGCCCGATCTGGCGGCGCTCTACCGAGAAACAATCGATTGTCACAGAAGCTCGGGAGAACGCAGCAAAGATTGAGGTTGAGCGCAAGGAGATTGCCGAAAAGCGCGTGGCTCTCCGCAGCGCAATTCGAAACGTAATCGACGAAAAAGAAATCACGAACGTGTATGCCGAGTCTTGGATGCGCGAGCTTCTCGATGAGTGGTACGCGGCACGAGTTATGCAAAATGCTGGAAGGATAGAGCAATGAAATTCTACGTATGCGGTCCTGTGACGGGCTTTTCAGACCTGAACTTACCAACATTCGAGTATGCGGCTATGCAACTGCAAGATGCGGGCTTAGAAACCGTTATACCGCACGAGTTTG
>JAVWLC010000416.1:0-2218 GCA_036638175.1 Raoultibacter sp.
AAGCAAGCTGTCAAAACACCAGCTTTTTGGTTCTTCTTTTTGTACATGGTGCTTTTGACCGGCAGTACGGCTTTTGCATCCATTATTCCCACTATGGCTATCGAGTCGGGATACGATACTGTGATCAGTGGTTTTGCGATGACGGCATTTATGGCTGGCACGGCTGTTGCAGCTTTGGCATTTGGGACTATCGCCGACAAACTGGGCCCCCTTAAAGCAAATATTGCGGCATGTTGCTGCGGCGCGATTGCTGTGTTGGGTCTTATTTTCTTTCGTAGTAATCTATATCTTTTTTTTGGTTCATTATTTTTCTACGGATGTCTTGCGTCAACGCTAGGCGTGTTGGGTCCCTTGGTGATCGGTACCCTGTTCGGACAAAAGGAATTCGGCTCGATCTACGGGTTGGTTCTCATGGCAACCGGCGTAGGATCCATGATCCTTATCCCCGCTTATGGATTTATCTACGATGTAGTGGGAAGTTTTCAGCCTGCGTTGTTCATGATCATGGGATTTATCCTTGTGTGCGGTTTTGCTATCACTATGGCCTTCAGGACTGGCAAAAAGGTGCAGCAGTCTTGGATGCCTAAGTAATAAGGCAAAGATGCATCACATTTGGCTAAATCGATTATGGAAGTCGGTATACGGGATTCAGATGCTTTTTCTGACAAACAGGAATGCCTATCAAAGAGCGCATTGATGAGGTAATTGAGAAAACCAAGCTAGACAACGAAAGGGAGATAGTTATGGCTTTGAAGTTGCTTGAAGGTATGAAGGTTATAGAGATCGCTTTTTTCATGGCGGCGCCTATTGCAGGTCGTGTGCTGGGTGAATGGGGGGCTGATGTTATCAAGGTTGAGCCGCCTTCAGGAGATAGCAATCGAGGTCTTGGCCTTGCTCGTCACATCCACAACGGAGATCAGGCTGGTTGGGATGCGATCAATTCCAGCAAGCGTTGCATTACCATTGACACTCGTACACCTGAGGGTTTGGTAATGCTCAAGGATATGCTGAGGGATTGCGATGTGTTCTTGTCCCATCTTCGCCCGAAAGACTCCAAGAAGCTTGGACTTGATTACGAGTCCCTCTCAAAAGAGAACCCTAAGATTATCTGTGGTACTACTTCTGGTTACGGTCTGAAAGGCGAGTGGTCCGAGCGTGGTGGTTACGACGCAGCTTCTTATTCGGCTCGCGTCGGTTTTGGTCTGGATTGCCCGGTTGCTGGGGATAATCCCATGATTCCCTACTTCGGTTTTGGTGATCTTCCTACGGGTACGTATCTCGCTATGGCCGTGATGGCTGCATATATAGCGCAACAGCGTACGGGTAAGGGCCAAGATGTCAATGTGGCTCTCATGCATGCTGGCATGTGGAGTGCTGGCGTTCCCGTTGTTACGGCTGCCTATGGTGACGAGTATCCGGTGAGTCCCAACGCTGTGCTTCCCCTAGCTCGTCCCTACGAATGCGCCGATGGCAAGTCGGTTGCTCTCATGGGCCTCAAGTGGCATGAGTCTTGGCCGGAGTTTGTGAAGGTATTCGGCCTGCCTGAGGAGCTGATTGCTCAGTGGCCTGATTATCAGACGGCACTTGCCTGTGCTGCCCAAATCACCCCTATCATAACAGAGAAGATTTCTACGCTGACGCGTGATGAGGTGCTGGAGCTTCTTGTCACCACGAACATCCCCTTTGATCTTTGCCAGCATTTTGTCGACTTGCAAGAAGATCGGCAGGCTTGGGATGCGGGCTTTTTCCAAGGTATCACCTATCCCAGCGGCAAGAAGATTGGCATCGTCAAGGCACCCGCGGTGTTCTCGTCGGGCGAAGCGGAGTTTGGCGCCAGCGGGTATCCAGGCGAGTATACCCGTACTGTGCTTAAGGAATATGGCTACGACGATGCCGCTATTGATGAGCTGCGTGCGAAGGGCGTCATTACTGAAGAAGATCAGTGGGATAAAGACCAGTACAACGTAGAAAAGCTTATGGCTCAGACAGCTGCTGCGAAAAAGAAATAAGTTTGTTTATCTAGGCTGCGCGACGGTGGGATTCTTTCGTGAGAGTCCCCCGTCGCACCGAATGCTATTTTATTGGAGGCGCTTTAATGATTGATTTTACAAAGACAGAAGAACAAGAGCTTTTGATCGAAAGCATAAAAGAACTGCTTGAGCGCGAAATGCCGCCTGAGTTTGAGCGCGAGTGCTATCGCAATGGAGAATTTCCTTGG
>JAVWLC010000417.1:0-2209 GCA_036638175.1 Raoultibacter sp.
AATCAGGCAAAGCAAACCTGCATTGAAAACCTGCACTAGAGATTACAAGCTCCCATCTTCAAACTTCCTCCTACTGATCTGTTTTTTCAACCGCATCCTCTATATTGCCAGCTAACTCATCGATCTCTTGCTCAACTATCAATACTTCAGCCGTTTCCTCCACAAGTTCAATCGCTCCCTGGGGGCACGCATCGACGCAGATTCCGCAGCCGATGCAGTAGCGCACATCCATGTCGAGAATGCCTGTTTCAGGATCGGGGAAGCGCGCTCCTGTGGGGCAAACGCCTGTGCATTCAAGCGAGTTCGTGCATGTCTCGCAATTGGTTGCCGAGATATATACGGGAATGCGTGACGCAATTTCTGGCTCGCGGTCGATTGCTTCAAGAAGGAGCTGGCGCTTGGGTGTCATCATCTTCTTGGTGCGGCCTTCGGGAACAAAATTGTTGAAGACGTCTTCGCCAGCAAGGTTCAGGCGCGCAATCGCGCGACTACGTTCCTTGCGCTCATAGAATTGCTGCAAGACTTCGGAATTGCGAAGTCTGCGTTTACCTGAAGCAATATCTCCGACATCCCCGAGGATGTTTGTGAAGGCAGACCTGCGATCGACGCCCGTGGGATCAACGAGACTTTTAACGATTTGCTCTTTCTCGGGGATTTCCTTCGAGAAATACACTTTCTTGTCGGTCCACGCCTCAGCGGACTCGATCGCATGCGTATAGAGCATTTCAGCCATTTCGCCCGCGCGATCGCAGTCGGCGCAATAGCTTAAATCACAGGCAACTTTGACCTTGATGTTTTCGGTCAAAATGAGGGCCCAAAACTCAGGTGAAAGCGTTGCGAGGCACGGCAGCACAATGACGTTGGCTGCTGGCTCAAGTCCAGGAAAAAGGTTCTCTTTGCAGGTGAGATAAACATCTTCACCGCGAAGCGCAATGCGGCGAATGCGTGCATGAAGATCAATCATGGTAATGCGCGTAGAAGAAAACGCGTCACAAATTCCGAAACAAATGCCGCATCGCGTGCAGAGCTCCGTATCGACGATGGGCAGCTGATCTTCCGAGTAGGTGACGGCGCCTTTGGGACAGGCTATCTCGCAGCGATTGCAGATGGCGCCTTTATGGCGCACGCAATGATCGCGAATAACAACAACTTTCGAGGGAGCTTTTCTCGCTTCGCCCCCTGATTCTTCGCGTTCAATTTCTTCGGCAACAGCTTCATCAAATGTTTCGTCGAGCTCACTGTCTTTGTTTTCAGCCACCGAAAACCTCCGTGATGGTCTTATCGATACGGGCGAGCACCTCTTCGCGTGAAAGCAATTCGATGCTTTCAAACAGGGGAGGAGAAACCATATTTCCGCAGATAGCAACGCGCAATGGCTGGAATACAAGCTTGGCTTTCATATCAAGCGTTTCGGTTAGTGCTCGACATGCTTCTTGCAGCGGCTCACATTCCCAAGGAATGCTTTCATCGGCAAGCACTTCACGGCATCCGCGGAGTGCCTCATCAGCTCGCGCACCTTCTTTAGAAAGTACCTTCTCGACGCTTTTCTCATCAAGCTCAACGGAATCGCCCCAAAACATGTAGGCTAGCTTGCTGGGGATCTCGTCAAGGCGTACAAGGCGCTCGGCGAGTAGGGGATACAGCTTCAGATACCATTCAGGTCGAAGGCCAATATCATCAACGGTCGCGCCGATCATAAACAACCAAGGAAGCGAAACTTTTATCCAGTCATTAGGAGACATTTCACGAATATACGTGCCGTTCATCCAGTCAAGCTTGGTCTCATCAAATACGGCATCTTTCTTGGTCACACGATCGAGCGAGAACTCGCGAGTGAGCGTTTCACGGCTGATGATGGTGGTTTCGCCGTCGAGTGACCAACCGAGAAGCGCAAGAAAATTTACGAGCGCATCCGACAAGTAACCACGCTCGTAGTACTCCTCAACCGATGTAGCTCCGTGGCGCTTGGAGAGCTTTTTGCCGTCAGCGCCAAGAATCATCGAGAGGTGCGCAAAGGTGGGAACCGTAAAACCGAGGGCTTCGTAGATGAGGATCTGGCGCGGGGTGTTCGACAGGTGATCGTCGCCACGAATAACGTGACTGATCTGCATATTTGCATCATCGCAAACAACGGCGAAGTTGTAGGTGGGCGAGCCATCAGTGCGCACAAGGATCATATCGTCCATGACGTCAGAAGGAAAACTCATGT
>JAVWLC010000418.1:0-2190 GCA_036638175.1 Raoultibacter sp.
CAAGGTAAAGACGCAGCGTGGCCTCAAGCGCTGCAAGAGACATCTTGTCGAGTCTTAGCGCACGAGCAAGGGGATTTTTCTTCAGGCGATCGATAAGCTGCTTGGAACCTACAATTATGCCAGCCTGCGGACCGCCAAGGAGTTTGTCGCCCGAAAATGACACCAGATCACAGCCCTGTTCGATTGACTTTTTAACGGGAGGTTCTGCATGGGGGCCAAGAAAGCTCAGATCAATCAAAGAGCCCGAACCCTGATCTTCGTAAACAACAATGTTTGACGCGCGCGAAGCATTCTCGTGATCAGCAATGGTGCGCAGTTGCTCAAGCGAGACCGATTCAGTGAAGCCAACCATGCTGTAGTTTGAGGGATGAACTTTCAGGAGTAATCCAGTCTGTTCGGTAATTGCGTGTTCGTAATCGAACGCATGCGTCTTGTTGGTTGTGCCGACTTCGACCATGGTGGCGTGTGATTGTCTCATGATGTCAGGAACCCTAAAGGAGCCACCAATCTCAACAAGTTCACCACGCGAGACAACAACCTCCTTTTCTGCGGCAAACTCAGAAAGTACCATCATGACGGCAGCAGCGTTGTTGTTGACCGCTATTGCAGATTCAGCCCCCGTAAGCGTGCACAGAAGTTTCTCGCAGTGATCGTGCCTGCTTCCGCGTTGCATGGTTGTCGTGTTGTACTCCAGGGTCGAATACCCGCGGGCTGCTTCAACGACCGCGTCAAGCGCACTTTGTGCAAGAATGCTTCGTCCTAGATTAGTGTGAATAATGATTCCTGTCGCATTGATGACTCGGCGAAGCGAAAGCTGACGATACGTGTGAGCGCGCTTCAGGGTGGCGGCAACAACCATGTCTTTTGAAAGCTCTGTCAGTGTACCTTGCGCAATGGCTTCACGAATATCGGCAAGAGAATCGCGAATTGCTTCAACGATAAGCGGTCGTGAGATGGTCTCTTCGAGAGCGGCTATGCTTGGATCATTGAGGACCTCGTCGACCTGGGGAATGCTTCTAAAAAGGGACGTGTTAGGAACTTGAGACATCGAGGCGACATTCCTTTCGCTTGGTGGCGAATAGACGCACGGGACTTTTTTCGATCATAGCATCCGCCCGAATTTTCTAATCGGCTGATTCTGCTAACGGACGGTTTCATGCGTGGACTCAAAGAGTGCGGTCGACAAAGCGGGGTGAGCGGTTGAGGTAGTGGCTGACAGGGTGGGGTGAACGGTTGCTTATGTGTAATGCGATACCGCCAAAGAGGGAGTTGCGGTAGTATGCACGATATGAGAGTACTTTCAATTTCAGCGCAAAAGCCGGATAGCACGGGCAGTGGCGTCTTCCTTGCACAAACTACGGAAGCGCTCTTGCGCGCTGGGCATGATACTGCCGTAATAGCGGGTGTATCGCCTACTGATCAGCCTGTATTAGCTTCAGGTGTGGCATTTTATCCTGTGGTCTTCGAGACAGATGAGTTGCCGTTTCCTGTTGTTGGTATGTCTGATGAGATGCCCTATCACGCTACGCGTTATTGCGATATGAACCCCGCCATGGTTGCTGCATTTAGGGACTCCTTTGAGTGTGTCCTTTTGCGAGCCGTGAATGAATTCGATCCTGATCTTATTGTGTGTCATCATCTCTATCTGCTGAGCGCCCATGTGCGCATGCTTGTGTCTGATCGAGTAGTAATTGCGGTATCGCACTCGACGGAACTGCGGCAAATGAGGAAGCATGACCTTGAGCGCGCCGCTATTGTTGCAGGTGTTCGCGATTTAGATCTGATCCTTGCTCTTCATGCTGCGCAAAAACGTGAGATCATCGAGTTGTTTGATGTGCCTGAGGATAAGGTGCAGGTTATTGGTACGGGGTACAATGATCGGATGTTTTGCGCGTCACCTCATGCTTCATCTGTTGACGCCATCGAAAAGCCACTGACGCTTGCTTATGCGGGTAAGATTTGGGAGAAAAAAGGTGTTCCTTGTTTGATTCGCTCGCTTGATCTTCTTCCGTCTGAGCATGATTCGTGCACGCTCAAACTTGCAGGTGGCTATGCCTCCGAAGAAGAATATCGCGCGTTTGTGGAACTTGGTGCTGCGTCGAGTCATTCCGTTGAATTCCTTGGAAAGCTCACCCAAACGGACCTTGCAAAGCTGTATCGGGAGGCATCGCTCTTTGTGCTCCCCTCATT
>JAVWLC010000419.1:0-2183 GCA_036638175.1 Raoultibacter sp.
ACTGCGTATCGCAAGGATGGCGAGAGTGCGCTTGTTGCCAAGAAGCGCGGGAGACCTACAGGACAGCCGACTGTTCGCTATTCGGCATTTGATCCTCTCAACTACCAAGCAAGTTACTACTTGCATGCTGAGAATGTGCGGTTGGCGGGGAAGCTAGGGAGTAAGTAGGCGCAAGCTTTCAAGCTGAGTCCTCCCCAATTCGTCATGTATGCGCAATATCGTTCAAGAGCTCGTCTTTGAAAACGTTTATACTCGGAACCTGAAAGAAGGTACACGTGCAAAACGAGCAAGGGCGAAGCGAGTTCGTGTCGGATCAGACGCGAACCGTACAAGTCAGAACATATGGTCAGGGGATAGAGGCAGAGCTCTGTAGTCTGTTTGGCATCGTTGAGCCTTTTCCAAGTCATTTTCATGATTACTATACGATCGGTCTTATGGTGGGCGGCAAACGTCGTTTGACTATGAATAATCACACGACTTTGCTTGAAGCTGGAGATATCGTGCTTATCAATCCTGGTGACGTGCATGCATGCGAATCTGCTGATGGCTCGTTGCTTGATTATCGTAGTTTTAATATCGGCGTTCCTGCGATGAATGCGATACTTACTGATCTTGGCGTAATGCCGCCCAAGGGAAACCGCCTGTTTGCTGAAGAGGTTCTGAGTGATGCGGGAGTATACGCAATGGCATCGTCATGCTATGTTGCGAGTCTTGATGGTGATCAGGGAGCTGCTGAGTTGCTGTTTATTTTTATGGGAAGACTCTATGAGCTCTGTGGGGAATTGCAGGGTATTCCAGATGATCAGGCTATCGAAGGCAAGAAGCGTCAATCGATTGAAGAGGCTTGTTGTTTCATTGAGGAAAACTTTCACGAAAAGATATCGCTTGATGAATTGGCAGCTATTGCCAATATGAGTAGGTATGCTCTCATTCGTGCGTTCTCGCGCGAGAAGGGTATTACGCCGTATCGTTATTTAACAACGCGACGCATTATTGAGGCTCGCAGCTTGCTTGGCGCTGGTGTTGAGCCAGCTGATGTAGCCGCTTCCTTACGTTTTTCCGATCAGGCACACTTCGGGCGAGTCTTCAAGGAGATAACGGGCGTGTCTCCCGGATCATATCGCGCATCGTGCGCTCAGGGAGCGGTTGAATAATGCAGGGATCTGAAGCGCGCGGGCATGTTCTTGCGCTGATTACTATTGGCATTTGGGGACTGACATTCGTTTCAACGAAGGTGCTTCTGGAGACATTTCAGCCTGTTGAGGTGCTGTTCTATCGATTCCTCATTGGTTTTGTTGCGCTCACGATATTGCGGCCTCGGTTTCCTCGGCTCGATTCGTGGAAACAAGAGGCAATGTATGCAGGAGCGGGCTTGTGTGGTGTGACGCTGTATTTCTTGCTTGAGAACATTGCGCTTGTGTACACAACGGCGTCGAACGTTGGCGTCATTGTGTCGGTTGCCCCCTTCTTCACGGCGATTGTTTCATTTTTCTTTGCGCGAGAGGAGCGCTTGCGACCTGGGTTTTTTGTTGGTTTTGGTATAGCTATGGCGGGTATCGTACTTATTAGTTCACAGGGCCTATCATTGAGCCTTGCGGGCGATTTGCTCGCCGTTGGCGCTGCTGCTGTATGGGCAATCTATTCAGTGCTAACACGCAAAATCGCATTATTTGGACCTGACAATATACAAATGACTAAACGTATTTTTGCATGGGGAGTACTTCTCATGATTCCAGCATTGTTTATCTTTGATTTCAATTTTGGACTTGAGCGGTTTGGCGATCCGGTCATGACGGCGAACATTTTGTTCCTTGGTCTTGGTGCTTCGGCATTGTGCTTTGTGACCTGGAATCTCGCGCTGAGAATTCTTGGAGCAATCAAGACCGTTGCATACATTTATCTCGTGCCCGTCATTACGGTTGCTGCATCAGTAGTAATTTTGCACGAACCGCTGACGCCCGTGATTGTGATAGGCGTGGTGCTTACCTGTCTTGGGCTGGTGGTATCCGAACGAGGAAAAACACCTATTGCGAAGGCGTCAGAAGGAAAGAGTCTCATTGAAAGTGGGGCCGCAAAATAAGGTGAAGCTGAGATTTTTGCGGGCAAAGAATCCTGATGTCGATTATCGACATCGCTGAGCTTCAATAAATTTCACGAACGCTGCAGCTTGTTTTTCTAAATAG
>JAVWLC010000420.1:0-222 GCA_036638175.1 Raoultibacter sp.
GGTTTCCAGATAGTTAACTAGTGTCGTTCTTGGAAGTAAGCGACTTGTTGGATACGTTGGATTTGCGAGCACGGCTGCATCAAATCGCAGGCCAATGCTGCGGGCTGTATACGCATCGGGCACAACAAAGGTATGCGGGCTCGTAAGCTCAACGACCTCATGGCCAGCATTTGCTACAGCAAGCATAAAGTCAGTAGTAGCTGGCGACACAACACCAACCAA
>JAVWLC010000420.1:232-2174 GCA_036638175.1 Raoultibacter sp.
GGTTGATAGGTTTGCGCAACCGAACGAATCATAGCGCTGACAGATGTTCCGCAAAGAAATGATTCAGAAGAAAGCCCGAATTTGCGTGCAAGAACTGATCGCAGCGCATGTGCGCTTCTGTCGGGCATGTAGCTCAATTCCCCATCAACAAGGGCGGTATGCATTGCTCGAATAAACGATTTCGGGGTCCCAAGAGGATTTGCTGTGCCCGAAAAATCGAGCCAGTTCATCTCAGTTCTCAATTCATAAGGTAAAGAGAGCGGTCTATCGGGTTGAACGGTCGTGACGTCACGCACATTCGATCGAGCGTTAAAGCCAAACATTGCCGTCATGTCACCCTCACCCCTTTTCGCTACTTTCCAATAAATTACATGAGAAGATTTTCCATCGTAACACAATTCTATGGCCGTATACGCAACATGTTAGACTATCAGCACCATGAGATGCGATATAGAACATAACGGTATATCTGAATCGGCAGGCGGCATCACCGACGCCGTGCTTCCCCCATGGAATGGCGCGGCAATCCTTCTTGTCGACCTCGACGCTTTCTTTGCATCGGTCGAACAGCTCGATCACCCAGCATGGCGGGGGAAGCCCGTAATTGTTGGTGGCGATCCCTCGAAACATGGCGTCGTCTCTACTGCGTCTTATGAAGCACGCGTCTTTGGCGTTCGAAGCGCTATGCCCGCTTCGCAAGCGGCACGCTTATGTCCTGACGCCATATGGACACATGGACACTATGACCGGTATCGTGAAATGTCCAACGAAATCATGAGGATCCTTGTAGATGAGAGTCCTGCTATCCAACAAGTCAGTATTGACGAAGCTTTTCTCGACATATCCCCCACCGCTCACAACACAGAGCACCCTATCCGCATTGCGCAGCGCATTCAAAGTCGCGTCGAAAAGCTTGGCGTAACGTGTTCGATCGGACTCGGAACCACGAAGACTATCGCAAAAATTGGATCAGACATGGATAAACCATCCGGTCTTACCATTGTCTACCCTGGTCGCGAAAAAGATTTTCTTGCTCCCTTACCCATCCGGACCATGAGCGGAATTGGTCCTGCAGCCGAACAGGCTCTCAAAGCTCACAATATACAAACGTTGGGCGATCTCGCAAAAGCAGATGAAGCGCTCATGCGACGCATATTTGGAAAAAACGCACCCATGATAGCCGCTCGATCCAACGGCGGCGATTTAACGCCTGTTGCAGCAGGCGATCCTCTGAAATCTGTTTCAAATGAAATCACTTTTGCTGATGATCTCAAAACACAGAACGAAGTGGAGGCAGGCATTGCCACCATGGCCGCCAAGGTAGGCCGTCGACTGCGTAAAAAACAACTAAAGGGTTCAACGGTTGTTCTTAAAATACGATTTGACGACCGAAGCATACGCAGCGTCCAAAAACGTCTTTTTGAGCCCACAGATGATGAACTCCTTCTAATCCCACTGCTCAATAAAATGGTACGTGAGATTTGGGAACCAGGTATTCCTGTCCGCCTTATCGGGGTTGGCATGACAGGGTTCGAACATACCGATATCGAGCAAGGCTCTCTCTTCGACATTCTTACAGAAGCTCCTTCCGAAAACGACACTCAACCTCTTGTTGGGGGTGCCAAGAAACGCTCAGGGTTACTTAAGGCAACTGATCTCGTAAAGAACCGTTTCGGAGAAAATGCTGTCAGGTTTGGTCGTGAACTGGCTACAGAAGAGAAAACAACGGGTTCAGGTTCAAAAAATCCAAGTGACTACAAGTAACACAAGAAAGGCCCGAGTTTTCTCGAGGCCTTTCGGTGTCGTAAATCTTTTACTTTCATCGCTACGAAACACGTTTAGTTGAACTTAAAAATCTTCTGCGCAATGCGATAACCTGACAGTCCGATTTTGCGACCAAATTCTGTCGGAAGATTCGTGCCCATGTTGAGCGCGCTCCTCC
>JAVWLC010000421.1:0-2165 GCA_036638175.1 Raoultibacter sp.
CTGGGTTACGGATGGTGTATTCGTGGCTGGCGGAGTCACCGGAGGCTTTGGAACCACTGGCGTGTCCGCAGTCCGCTTATTCACAATGGTCACCAACGATGCATCCGCAGGATCAACGAAATACGTTGGCGCCTCGTAACCCGGTACGGTTTTTGTTTCCGCAACGGTGTACGTGATATTTTCGGACGTTTCCGCATTTGCCATTGCGAGCTTCGTCCACGCATATGACCAACTGTTATCCGCATTCAAAACGACAGGGTCACCAACGGCAGAGCCATCGGCATAAAGCTGCACCGAAACGCTCTCAGGACGATATCCGTCCTTGTTGTCAGCATCTTCCGACTGTCATTCGGGCTTCCTGTACCTTGTGGTGCGTTGTTGCTGTCGATTTCGTTTCATTTTTCGCGATGTCAACCATCTGAGCCGTGTTCGTAAACGCACGTTCGGCCCACATACCCGTTTGACCAGCAGCAAAAGCTGTAGAAGGAGCGCTCACGCGGAAGGTCAAGTACGCTTCTTCGCCATCGCTCATCTGATCGAGCTTCCAGAAGATGCTTGCATTTCCGGCTGCAGGTTCCTGAATCGAGCCCGTCGCAAGAGAGTTAGTCACAGGGGCTTCCGGATGCTCGCTTGATCGGAAGGTCAGCGTCGCAGATCCAGGAATATACGAGGTTCCTGTTGGAGCTGCATCGGTCACGTCGATCTCGCCGCTTGCCGTCTTGTCACCTGTGTTCTTTACGACGAGGTGATATTCAACAATCTGACCCAAATCCGTGAGCACAGGAGCAACATCGGTGCCGCTTTGTTCTGCTTGAACCACGCCTCCATGAGCCGCGTTGGAGTCGGTCGGCATCACGCCGATAACGCGAGCTGCCGTCTTGGTCGCATCAGCCCAGCGGCTCGCTTGTTGATGCGTGACAACATTGGATTCAATTAGCGGCTCAGTGTCTATCGTTGCCGTACCCTTATTCTCATAAAGGCGATAAGTTTCGCCGTTGCTGAGCGGTTTCACAGTCACCTTGAACTGGAATTTGGCTAACCCAGGCGTTGCCTGATTATAGGCCGGCCAGGTGATCGTACCAGTCTGCGCATTGTACGCCTCATCAGATACAAGTTGTGCGGCACTTGCACCAGCAGGCAAGAACATGATGCTGCCGGGAATAAACTCAAGGCCTTCGGGAACCGAATCTTTCACGACGACATTTTGAGCATTCACCTTCCAAGGATCAAACCACAAGGTGTAGGTGATTTCTTGTCCGGGTTCAACTGCTGTCGCGCTGGCGGCATCGATTCCGCCAACAGGATCAGACAGCTTGCTCAGCACTGGCTCATCAGCAATACTCACCATCGTGCGATCACCCACGTTCGTCTCGGTTTTTTCGCTACCAGACGGATCGAGCAAGGTGGAATGATATGCCGCCCGGTTGAAGGCATACTGCTCTGTCGGAAGTGCGCCCGGTGCCTTCATGTGGAGAAGAACCGAAGCACCCGTGGACGGGTCAAACACATATTGAGAGCCATCCGCTTTAGTACGCATGTCTACTGCAACCGCCGTGATTTTCGTATGATCAGAAGGCTCTTGAGTGCTCCAAATAGCCGTATTATTCAAATCGTTAACATCAAGGTTTTCGTAAGAGAGATTGGTATCCGTGCTGTAATACACAACAGGCTCGATGCCGAGTAGGCGCGCATCGCTCGCGTCCACACTATCAAGCACGCCTTGCCACGACGATTCGCCCGTGGCTGCACCCGTATTCTTAGCTTCTTCCAAAATGTCGAACACCACGAGGTCTTTCATTCGGGTGATGCTATCGGTGTCTACCGTCAAACGATAAGTATAGTTACCCCCAAGTTGAGTTACTGCTTCTCGCGAATACGGCAGCATAGTCGCATCTGAACGAATCTGCTTGATAAGACCCGAACCCAATGCAATGGGAACAGTAATAGCAACGGGAAGCGTTTGGTATTGCGTGTCAAGAATTTGCTCGTTGACGCCATTCCCTCGCAAATCGCGGAATACTGGCAGTCCGTCATCACCCTTAACGTCTTGTACTATAGGAGCAGCAACACCATCATCAACGTGCCCATCCCCGCGCAACTGATCATTCTCTGGCACCTGGAATGCAAAGAGGTTGTAATCGTGATTTGCCAACAAGACTTTGTTC
>JAVWLC010000422.1:0-2150 GCA_036638175.1 Raoultibacter sp.
GCCAAAATAAGAGCCAAAAGCACCTTGAGAACCTTGGAGGAGACCGACGCGCTCTGCACACCTCCCCTCGTCTGAACAGGGGATAATTTGCTGGTATCCATCATAGAAACCACCTTTCATTTAGTGCAAAGCGCTACACCTCAATGCGTAAAACCGCCCATAGCACTTTGGGCGCACAGGCTTCTCCTGCACGCCGGTCCGCTTTCATTACAGGTGAAAGTATCTCCCAATTAATGCAATGTGGCAAGGATATATATGAGAAAAAGAATCATTTTTTGCATTTTAGGGCACTATATGCGGATAAAGTGTTGATGTATCCGCCCTCAAACAACCGTTCGACCCTCTTAATTGCTCGCGAGAAGTGGTCTTGATCACGAGGAACCACCCAGCAAGGGGTGTTATGACACAGCGGAACTTGTGGAAAATTGACTCAATTCCAACACAATTCGCTGGATTAGCTACCGAATATAGCTCAACTGGGTACAACGACAAGAGTATGTTAGACCTCTTCGTTGTCCTTCAGAATAGCAAGGGCGGCTGCATAACCGCCAGTACCGTACGAGAGGCACTTGGACACGCGAGCGATGGTGGTAGCCGATGCCCCCGTGATTTGCTCAATAGCGGAATACGACTTGCCTGCGGCAAGTAAGCGCGCCACATCGAGACGCTGTGAGGTCTCCTTGATTTCTCGGATGGTGCACATGTCTTCAAGCAGAGCGAAGATGATATCGGGATCGTCGATCTTTGACAGCGTATATGCAAGATTGTCGACTTCGGGTGTTCTTAAATCGCTCATTTATACTCCCATTCTCATCAAACCATATTCGATTGAATCGACAAGCGCATTCCACGAAGCCTCGATGATGTTCTCAGAGACACCGATGCTGCCCCACACGCCCCGGGCATCGCGAGCGGTGATAACAACGCGCGTAATAGCGTCGGTGCCAACATTCTCGTCGAGGATGCGCACTTTAAAGTCAACAAGTTCAATGCCGGCGATTTCTGGATAAAACTCAATAATGGCAATGCGCAATGCATTGTCGAGTGCACCGACGGGGCCCGTGCCCTCCCCTGTTGCAACGAAGCGCTTGTCACCCACATGAATCTTGATGGTGGCTTCGCTCATGGCATCTTTGGCGCGCGCACCTGAATCCTCATAGTCATCAACGATGACGCGGAAGCTTTCAAGCCTAAAGTGTGGCTGGAAATTGCCGAGATGCGTTTGTAACAAAACAGCAAGCGATCCATCAGCGACCTCATACGAGTAACCCTCGTGCTCGCGCGCTTTGATGGAATCAAGGATGAGCTGCGTCTTTTCGGGACTATCCGATAAATCGATGCCCAGGCTCTTCGCCTTGCTCACAAGCGATGCCTTGCCTGCAAGCTCGCTCACCAGCATGCGCGCGGAATTACCCACATACTCGGGACTAGTGTGCTCGTAGGCCTCTGGGAAACGGGCGATAGCGCTTGCATGCAGGCCGCCCTTGTGCGCAAACGCCGAGGCACCCGTGTAGGGATGATGCGTTGGCACAGCCATGTTGCAGGTCTCAGCCACGAACTGCGAAACGCTTGTGAGCTGTCGGAGGTTTTCTCTTCCGACCGTATTGCGGTTCATCTTGAGTTCGAGATCGGCGATGGTTGTAAGGATGTCGCAGTTGCCCACGCGCTCGCCGAAGCCATTGACGGTGCCTTGCACTTGCGTGGCACCTGCTCGGACTGCCGCAAGCGTATTTGCCACGGCACAGCCTGAATCGTTGTGGCAGTGGATGCCCAGCTGTTGATCTGGCAGCGCTTCTGCCACAATGCGCATGATGTCTTCGACCTCAAAGGGCAGCGCGCCGCCGTTGGTCTCACAAAGGTCGACAGAATCGGCTCCCGCCTCATTCGCCGCCTTTACGCAGGCAAGCGCATATTCGGGATTCGCCTTGTAGCCATCGAAGAAGTGTTCGGCGTCGAATACAACCTGTACGCCCTTGCTTTTAAGGTAGGCAATCGAATCAGCAATCATGCGCAGGTTTTCATCGAGCGAGGTCAAAAGTGCGCGCGTGACCTGTTCGTCCCACGTCTTTCCCACAATGGTAACCACCGAGGCGCCACTTTCGAGCAGATCGGCAAGGCCTTTATCGTCCTCGGGGGCGGTGTCTTTCTTG
>JAVWLC010000423.1:0-2134 GCA_036638175.1 Raoultibacter sp.
CTTGCGCAAATTGAATCGCATGGCCAACTTCGTGACACGCCGTTGCGATGGCAGTAATGCTTGTGCCGTGATAAGCCTCAGGGTCAAGCGTGATGGAATTATCCCGCGGATCAAAGTGATCCTGACCAGCTGAACCTTCACGCAGGGTTACACCCGTAACACCATTGGCCGCCAGCATCCGACGAGCAGTCTCGGCGCCCGTAATATTCCTTGATGAAGGGACTTTCGTATATTTTTTTAGCTGCGAATTGACGTAAGCAGTGGCCCCAAAACCGATAACCAACGTTGCGACAATCAATGCAATATAGAGAGGACTGATGATCATAGTCTCACTCGCTCCTTCGCTTTACACTCTTCGTATTACCAATGTACTGCAACCATTATATGCGAAGCGTTCATCTGTTCGAAAATATCACAGGATTACTGTTGTTTGTTCGTAATTATTCGTACATCACCTGAATGCTTTGCAGCGGATACCTTGTAGATTATATGAACCGCCTACTCCCAAAACAACTTCGCACGCGCGAATCAAGCCTCCGTCTCGCACCTAACAACTTTGAGACTACCCTTATCAAGGCTCAGCGTAATATTTCCCGCGAGCAAATCAAGGAGCTCTTCCCCAACGAGCGCCCTTCTCCAGCCGCGCAAAAGCTCAATATCTTTTGTATAACCGCGTGCAACACGCGCGAGGTCATCATGGGAAGCAAGGGTTGGAAATGCCACACCATTTTCTTTAGCACGCAGCCTCACCAACGCACTCATAAGATCAAGCTCCGCATCGACGTTTGGTTCGTTTTTAGTGTTCCGATCTGTTTCGGGCCAGCTTTCTTTTGGAACATCAAGACCTTTTGCGATGGCGGCGACAACCGCCCGAGCATCCTTCGTATTGAGTTTGTCGCTTAACCCACGCACCATAAACAGCTCATCAATCGTGCGGGCCTCACGCTTGCAAGCTTCAACGATTTGCTCATCAGTAACGATCCACTTGCGCGGAATGTCCCTGCGCTGCGCTTCAAATTCTCGCCACGCGGCCACTTCGCGCGCAGAGGAAAGCTGCTTGCGTGAAAGTTGCGAAACACGTTTGAGTCGGCGAAAACGCTCGTACTCATCCGCTTCATAGCGCGCAGGATCAGACAGCGATTCGAAATCCTGATCAAGCCAGTGGAGTCTTCCTTTACGCTTAAGCGCTTCATGCATGCTCGCATAGAGTTTTGGAAGATAGATAACGTCATCAGCAGCATAATCAAGTTGCGATGCCGAAAGCGGACGCCTGGACCAATCGGTAAACGAATCGATTTTTTTCAATTGAACATCGCACTCAGAAAACACGAGCGCAGCGTAACCAATCTGTTGCGTGTGGCCTAAGAGCGCCGCTGCAATCTGCGTATCAAAGATGGGTTTTGGCAACACACCAATTTCCCTATAGATAATTTCAAGATCTTGCCCACCAGCATGAAAAAGCTTCACGATATTCTCATTAGTGAGAATAGGCGCCAGCACGCCGAGATCCTTCACAGCGAAAGGATCAACAATGACCGTTTCGCTATCGGTTGCAATTTGCAGCAAGCACAATCGTGCGTAATAGGTTTTTTCTCTGAGAAATTCCGTATCAATTGCAAGTACTGATGATTCGTTTGCGCGCTTCACAAACGATACGAGGTCTTCTTGGTTTGCTATGTACAAGGAACATCCTTCGTGTTTTCTCGTTTCACTTAATGTACTATCATAGCAACAGAAAGGGTATCTGTGAAACTGCTTATTATCAATAATCTTGCTTCTGGATTCGGCGAAGGCGCAATTTATGACTTTATGCGCTCATTTGTTTCCGATGGCGATGAGATCTGTCTTCGATCAACCGATGGCTCCACTGATCTTGTAAGCCTACTCTACGATGCACCTAGCTATGATGCTGTGGTCGCAAGCGGCGGAGATGGAACTATTGCGGCAATCAGTTACGAACTGCGCAATTCAGGTATTCCTATCTTGCCATTTCCCGCTGGAACAGCAAATATTCTTACCCTCAATCTTGCGTCACCAAGCGAACCACATGCTTTGAGCAAACTCGTCAAATCAGAGCGAACGCTCGATTTTGATCTCGGTGAAATCGAAATAGGAAACAAATCTTTTGGTTTCG
>JAVWLC010000424.1:0-2123 GCA_036638175.1 Raoultibacter sp.
CAGACGGCAACGGTCATACCCATGTCACCCGTCATGCCGCCTTCGCGCAAAACCACGGGGTGAATACTCGACGGAATAAGGCGCGTAACCATATAGCAAATCGGCACGTCAACAAGTGCGATGATGCTGATAACTGATGTGTAAGTAGCACGACGCTCGGGGTCATCGATTGCATTTCTCAAAATGAAGTACGCAATAACAATAAGCATGAGGATGAGATACGTGGTCAAACGCGGATCCCACGTCCACCAAATTCCCCACTCAAAGCGCGTCCACATTTCACCGGTGATCATGGTGAGCGTTACAAACAAAAGCGCGATTTCCATAGCAATTTTGGTGCAGGTATCATAGCGCTGTTCTTTGCTCATCAAAAAACGTACGCTGTAGTAGCCTGCAAACGCCAAGGCAATAAAGGAAACAAGCGCAACGGGCATGTGGAAGTAGAATATTTTCTGGGACAGCAGCAGCATGCTTGAAACCATCTGCCCACCGATCAGCTCAACACCGTTTACGCCAGCACCGTTAACGGGCGACGCAAACAGGAATGCCATCAAGAAGCCAATCGTAGTGAACACCGCCCCCGCGATAAGCGCAGGTACTGCGAATCGGTCGGGCCATTGACCCGCCTCTGGCAGTTTTGGGGCCTTTTTAGCTTTGTCGGCCATAACGCTCCTTCCTCCTTCATGCGGACCTCAAGCCGCATAGGATTACCTATCATGTTTTACATGCAGCCACTTGGCTTCATGGATCTATCAGGACTTAAGCGCTGATAACAAAATCGTACAGCACCCAGCTCACTAAAAGCATGATGACATCGTAGCCACCCGCCAACGCAAGCGACATAGTAAATGCTTCCATATACCCTTCGGAACCTATAATGACGGCCGATGTTGCGGATACACAAGCGTAGAGCAGCGGAAAAATAAGCGGAATGAACAGCACCGCGAGCATGACATCTTTTCCGCGCGTGTTTATGGTGATGGTCGAAAGCAGCGTTCCAATTCCCGCCACGCCCAGAGTGCCCACAAGAAGCGGCACAATAATAAGCCAGAAGCTCTCCGACGGCGTTGTCGACGTCAGGAAAAAGAAATAGAACAGCGGGACCGTGATGATTTCGACCGCCAGCAGAAACAATAAGTTCGAGGTAGCCTTTGCAAGAAAGATTACCGAACGGTCAAGCGGTACGAGCAAAATGCCTTCAAGGCACCCTTGCTCCTTTTCCGCAGTAAATGAACGGTTGAGTCCAAGCAGCGAGGTAAACACAACAAGCGCCCACAAAAGACCACCACTCATTTGAAGAATATCAAAAACCTGGGCTGTCTGCGCAAGCGCAGCGCCATATACGATAAGAACGAGTAGCGCATAAATACCCATGGATGTGAGCATTTCTCTTGTGCGAAACTCTTGACGCAAGTCTTTCATCAACAGCGTTTTGTATTGGGTAAACGTCGACGGGCGCTTCGTAACAACAGCCATAGCGTTAAGCCACCCCCATGCCAACGGTTTGACGATATATTTCCGAGAAATCTGCGAAATCGAGATTCTCCTTTTCGTCAAATGCAACGACCTTGCCTTTGGCAAGCACAAGCGCGTGCGTGCACATGCTGAATCCCTTTTGCAGGTCATGACTCACCATGACGAAGGTGCGACCATCGCGCACCTGTTCGATAAGACCATCAAAAATTTCAACCGCATGGGGATCAAGGCCCGAATATGGCTCATCAAGAAAAACAACATCAGGATCATGAATGAGCGCGCGCGCAATGGAAAGGCGTTGTGTCATGCCCCGTGAAAACGTGCGGACCGTATCGAGACGACGATGCTTCAGCTCTACTGCCTCAAGCATTTCGAGTACGCGCTCTTCAGGGTTTTCGACCCCATAGAGCTTCGCTGCAAATAAAAGATTTTCCTCAGCAGTTAAGTCGAGGTAGAGCATCGAATTATGGGAGATGAGCCCGATATGGTCACGGACCTTATCGGGCTCCTCCTTGATATCAATTCCCATGAGACTCGCCGACCCCGTAGTCGCACGCGAGAGCGTCGAGAGAATACGCAACAGCGTAGTTTTTCCCGCACCATTCGGTCCAAAGATCGAAAGGAATGCACCTTGGGGCACCTCAATG
>JAVWLC010000425.1:0-2116 GCA_036638175.1 Raoultibacter sp.
AAGGTCCTATAATAAAGTCTCGGACTACCCTTGACTTTATTTAGCTGGTCTTTCGAGCGAGTGGATAGGCACATACCCTAAAAAAGAACCTGCCGCCCATGGCAGCAGGAAAATACCTTTATGAACTTTTTGCCAACGTAGCCTTGTGGTAGCCCTGTGCAAGTCCCCGAATAAACAGTGAGGTTGAAATTGCTCCCGCATCAGGAGTTCCAATCGTTGCCTCCTTGTAGCTCTTTGCTCGACCAAACTTCGAGACAAACTGCTCGGAGGCTTTTGCTCCTTTTTCGGCTGCATCAGCTGCCGCATCAAGCACTACCCCCACATCATCGGCTGCCGAAGCAGCCGCAACTGCTTCGCATGCCGGAATAAGCGCATCCATCATGGTTTTGTCGCCGATGGTAGCCGTTGTAATGTCTTGCATTTCCGAAAGACATCCCGCGAACATGCGCTGTACGGCCGCCGTATCAAGCACCTGCTCATCTTCAGAAAGGTCAAATCCCAAACCCCCGATGAGCGTACCGTAAAGAGGACCAGCCGAGCCACCGCGCACTTCCATAGCTTTCATCCCGAGAGAGTCAAGAAAGTCCGCTTGAGAAGCCGAATCCCATGTAGAGACCTCTTGGTCAATGAGCTTTGCTATCTTAAGCATAGTGATGCCGTGATCACCATCCCCAAATTGAGAGTCAATTTCGCTTAAGGTATCGCTTTGCTCTGCCAGTAAACGGGCGCTTTCAGAGAGCATGGCAGATAGAACGCGTTTATCGATCACGGTAAGACCTCCTGTTTTAAGGAAGATACAGGTACGAACGAAACTTTACCACCTTATATTCTCATAAAGCAATGCGCTGCGTTAGGCCTCCAGGTAGATATAAATCTGGCGAATAGTGTCCGCAAGGTTACCCGATGCATTGGCAAGCTTATAGTCATAAACGAGAACCGCTGACCACTTACGTTCAACACCAGCAACATCAGCAGTACCATTAAATGAGGTTTTTTCCTGCACCAGCGTGGTGCCGTCGGTCGCGTAAGTGGAATATGCGGTCTTGTCTTCGGGTAGCTTAGCCGTACCCGTTTCAACCGTGACACCCGCTTCAGCAAGCGTTTTTTCGACAATGTTCTCGTTTTTAACCGCGTCAGAAAAGCTCAATGAGCCAAATCCCAGCGCAGATGTTGCAGCAGAATAACCTGCCATGATCACCGCACCGCTCTCATCGAGACCAAGATAGACCGTCGGGGTGCCAAGACGCGTATCGGAGGGCTCATCGGTCAACGCTACAGTCAGCGATTTCTTAACCGCATTGCCTTCTTCGTTCACATCGCGCGTGCCCGATATGGTTGCTCCACGCTCTAAAGCCTTAATCGCTTGGTCTTGGGTCATGCCTAAAAGCTGAGTCAAATCGGGGACTTCGGTTGTCTTAGCCGTTGCGGTTGATGCATCCTTGGTTTCGCTTTGTCCAAGAGCATCAACTTCCTTACTGCTTTCCAACAGTTGTGTCTGCTGAGAAGCAAGGTTTTTACTCTCTTCGAAAAGCATCCACGTGCAAAAGCCAAGCACCCCAATCAGGACTACCAGCAAAACAACAACCACGACCAAAACCCAGCGCATACGACGTGACTTCTTCTGCTGAGCCGAAAGCCCAGATTTTGATGGTCGATTGCCATGCTTACTCCGCTTGGCAACAGGGTCAGTAACCACCATTGCGGTATTAACGGATTCTTCATCAACGAAAAGCAAAGGATCGCTTACTTCAGGTTCGAGACTTTCAACTGCATCAGGGTATTCATTCTCAAACGATTTGCTTTTATCGGTTCGTGCATGTTTGGGCATCGTGTAAACCTTCCTGATATTCGCGCGTGATCCGCAAATAGGGCGCGGTCGTTACCGCAGAAATATATAATACGCTGCAAATCCCAAAACAAAGAGCAGTGCACAAGCTATAACAATCTTCTGCATCTTTGACATGGGTCCAACACTGTCAAGATCCTCCCGCGTGGTTTCATACTCCTTCGACGAGACAGAACCCACGGGATCAGGGAGTGTCTGGGCGACATCGGGCTCAGGTTCAAGTTCGGGATCATCATCGAATCCATCCGATTGCTCAGAATTTTCGACTAC
>JAVWLC010000426.1:0-2113 GCA_036638175.1 Raoultibacter sp.
TTAACTCCGATGAACCTGTTCAAGGAAGTCTTCCTGCTTTTGAAGCGCGTCTTGCAGATGCGATTATGCGCTGTATAGAAATGGCGAAACCGGCATCAATTGATCTGCGCAAACTTTCATGGGATGGGCTTGCGAAGCGCATTGTCAGCTGTGTGTCGGTGAGCAGATCTGACGCGAATAGCTCTGAGGTGTGATGGTATGGCATGTGAAAATCAGCTCATCTATTTTGACAACGCGGCCACCACGATGGTTAAGCCAGAAACAGTTACGAAGGCAGTGTGTGATGCTATTGAAACGTTTGGTGGTGTAGGGCGAGGTGTGCATGGACCTGCGCTTGCGGCAAGCATGGCTGTCTTTGAAGCGCGCGAACGAGTAGCACATTTGCTTGGCGCAGAGTCACCTGCGTGTATTGCTTTTTCAGCAAATGCAACCGAAGCGCTCAATATCGCAATTTCGGGTTTACTGCGCCCCGGTGATCACGCGATCACAACTGCTGCATCTCATAACTCAATACTGCGCCCCCTGTATCGAGAGCAACAGCAAGGCATCGAGCTATCTATCGCCCCTATTGGTCTTGACGGTTCGCTTGATTACGAAGCTTTTGCCCAGCTCTTCCGCAGTAATACAAGAGCAGTTTTCGTGACGCATGCTTCAAACTTAACAGGTGATATGTACGACATCGACCGTCTTGCTTCGCTGTGTCATCAGCATGGGGCACTTATTATTGTTGATGCTGCGCAAACCGCAGGTTCAGTTCCTATTACGGTTACGGATGTCGCACTGGATGTACTTGTATTCACCGGACATAAGGGTCTCTATGGTCCTCAGGGCACAGGCGGCCTCTATGTATCGCCTGCGGTGGAAATTGAGCATTACCTGGTGGGCGGCTCGGGAACACAAAGCCATAATACAGTCCATCCAACAGCCATGCCAGAGCGCCTTGAGGCGGGAACTATGAATGGTCATGGGCTTGCTGGACTAGCGGCAGGGGTGGCGTTTGTCGAGGAGCTGGGTGTCGAAAGCATAGAGGCGCACATACAATCGCTCGCAGATCGCTTCCGGGTAGGCTTGCAAGAGCTTGATGCGGTACGAATTTACGGGGGCGGATCAGGGAAGCAATGCGGTATCGTGGCTCTCTCGGTTGAGGGTGTTGATGCAGGAACCGTTGCTGATGTACTCTATCGCACATTTGGGATATGCACCCGCGCAGGTGCACATTGTGCACCACTCATGCATGATGCCTTACGTACGGCCGATCGCAGCGCCGTGCGGTTTAGTTTTTCGTGCTTCAATAACGAGAAAGAAATCGAAAGCGCCCTTGGTGCCTTACGATACTGTGTTGAGCATTTGCTTCATAGATAGAAAGGAAAGGACTCACATGCATATTGACGCGTTCGGAAAGCCCTGTCCGATGCCCCTTGTCATGGCTAAAAAAGAAATCGATGCAGGTTGTAAGGCGTTGAGCGTTGCTGTAGACAATGAGACAGCGGTCGATAATCTCACGCGTCTTGGCTCTACGAGCGGATATCGCGTTGCTGTCGAGATTGTTGAAGGTGGGTTTCTTGTATCGCTCGCTAAGACGGACGCAAGCGAGTTGGCAGCGTCCCAGCAAACACCTGAGCAGAGTTACGCTGTTTTTATTGGTAAAGATCACGTGGGGGAGGGTGATCCTGAGCTGGGAGCTACGCTCATGAAGATGGCACTGTATACCCTTGCCGAATCAGATAACCCACCTTCAGCGCTTCTCTTCATGAACTCGGGTGTCAAACTTGTTGCGGGGGATACTGGTCAGATCATCGAAAGTATTGCCGCGCTCATTACGGCGGGTACTCGTGTGCTTGTTTGTGGGGCGTGTCTTGATTTTTATGGTTTAAAGGAATCTCTTGCCGTTGGAGAGGTTAGCAATATGCACGCAATTCTTGAAACAATGAAAAACGCTCCTAAGGTGATTACACTCTGATGAGTGAAGCGATAGATTACTATTTTGCGTTTGATTCGACGCATTGTGCGATGGCGGCGAGTAAGGTCCTCGGTGATGAGGCATGCATCATTGCAACGCCGAGCGAGATTACAGCAAATTGTGGTATGACGATCAAGTTGAGCTGCAGCAATG
>JAVWLC010000427.1:0-1431 GCA_036638175.1 Raoultibacter sp.
TCAAGCATAACGAGGAAGCACTTGTTTTGCTTGATGAGGCCCTTGCGGCAGGCGAACGCGTTGGTTTGTCGTTTGAGGAAAGCGATCAAATATCACTTTTCAATGCGAGCTTAACTCTTGCTGTCAGTACGTCACAAGGTACCGCGCAGCTCGAAAACGAGGAAGCCCTCATGGCGCTCACGCGAATCATTCGCGAGGGCTCATTTGCCACGCTTAATGTCAAGCGAACTGTGCAGTACATCTATCCTCCTGACACTTCCCTCAAAGCGCAGATTAACGATGAGGATATTCTGGGGATGGATGCGTTTGACCTGGGGCTTGCGAGCTATATTATGAACTCGTCGGGAACCGAATATACCTACAACGCGCTGCTTGATGAATTCCTCGGCGGCATTATGCCCGAATCAAAAACCGAGTCTCAGAAGGCTGTCATGCAGGCAGTTGCTGCCCGCGCACTTGTTGAGCCTATCAGCACCGCCCTCAAAGAAGATGATGGCTGGAATGCGTTTACGAATATTGATATGCCCCTTGTAGGCGTGCTGGCTATCGTGGAGCGAACGGGTACTGAAATTGATGTCAAACTGCTTGGCAAACTCGGCGGCGAGACCCAGAAGATGCTCGATGAACTCTCTGAGAAAATTCTTGCTTTGGCCGGGGAAGACTTCAACATCGATTCCCCTAAGCAGCTCTCTCATATTTTGTTCGAAGTATTGGGGCTGAGGCCAACCAAGAAAACGCAGCGCGGGTATTCAACCAAAGCGACGGTGCTTAAGGAGCTCGCGAAAGAACACGAGCTGCCTGGTTTCGTTCTTAGCTACCGCGAACTCGCAAAGATTAAATCAACCTACATCGACGCGCTTCCGCGTATGCGCGGGCAAGATGGACGTATCCACACGACGTTCAATCAGACCGTTGCAACAACAGGTCGTCTCTCGTCTTCGGAACCCAACCTGCAAAACATTCCTGTTCGTACTGATTTTGGACGGCACATTCGCGAATGTTTCGTGCCGCTTGAGCCAGAGCACAAGTTCCTCTCGGCGGACTATTCGCAGATCGAATTGCGCTTGCTTGCGCATCTTTCTGGTGACACTGGTCTTATTGAAGCATTTTGTTCGGGCGAGGATTTTCACGCCCAGACGGCATCGCGGGTGTTCGATGTGCCTATTGATGAAGTCACCTCATCGTTGCGTAGTAGGGCGAAGGCCGTCAACTTCGGTATTGTTTACGGACAGCAAGCCTATGGTTTGGCTATGACGTTGGATATTTCTTATATCGAAGCAAAGAATATGATCGATCGTTATTTTGAGGCGTATCCAGGCGTGCGAACCTATCTTGATCAAACCGTGAAGGATGCGACGACAAAAGGTTATGCAGAAACCATGTTTGGCCGTAGGCGTCATATTCCTGAGCTCACATCAGGAAATTCGGTCC
>JAVWLC010000427.1:1441-2112 GCA_036638175.1 Raoultibacter sp.
GGTTTTGGCGAGCGCACCGCCATGAACCATCCGATGCAGGGTTCTGCTGCAGATATTATTAAACTTGCTATGAATCAAGTAGAACGCCGCATGGCAGAGGAGGGTTTTACTGCTAAGATGTTACTGCAAGTACATGACGAACTTGATTTTTCTGTGCCTGTCGATGAGATTGAACGGCTTTCTGTCATGGTTACCGAAATCATGGAGAATGTGGCAGAGTTGAAAGTTCCGCTTGAAGTCGGCATCTCATACGGTGATACTTGGGCAGAAGCGCATTAGCGCTTACACTTGATCATCAAGATATTTTGTGGGTCTCGGATATTCGCTGGGCTAATCCATTGACTTGGGTATTCTCGGCTGATAAGATATCGCCTTGCGTTTTGACACATTTCAAGGAGAAATAACTAATGTACGCTATTGTGAAAACCGGTGGAAAGCAATACAAAGTTGCTCCCGGAGACATTCTGGAAGTAGAGAAGCTCGAAGTTGAGCCTGGTAAGAAAATCGAACTTGAAGCTATCTGCATCGTAGATGGTGACAAGGTAGAGGCAGATCCTGCAAAGGCTGCTAAAACCAAGGTTGAAGCTGTTATCCTCGAGCAGTTCAAGGGTGACAAGAAACTTGTCTTCAAGTTTAAGAAGCGCAAGAACTACAAGAAGATGCGCGGACAT
>JAVWLC010000428.1:0-2100 GCA_036638175.1 Raoultibacter sp.
TTCATTCATGAGAAGTCCTGGTTTGTAGGTAAGCATCGTTATAGTGATGTCTGCTTTGACGCAGGGCGTTGCAGCTTGTCCTGTTTCAGCGGAAAATCCACTTGGCACATCGATGGCAAAGACTGACGCTTTCTTGTCGGAGGCTCTTTGCTCATTGAGGCTGGTAACCCAAAGATCATAGGGTTCACGGAGCTCAGTGCCTGAAAAACCAGTACCAAGCAAAGCGTCGACGAAGATATGCGCACGGGAGAGTTCTCGTTCAAGATCGTCAGTATCGGGGCTTACGATAACCCTCAAAGGAAGCTGTTGTTCGTTGGCGCTCGAAAAGATTTCAATTGCTGCGGTTCGTGCGGGTTCGGCTGAGATTCGCTCCGCTATGAGGGGCGTTAGTACCACCACAGGGTAATCGAGTGCCGCGAGATCACCTGCAACAACCCAACCGTCACCTCCGTTGTTGCCAGCACCGCAGAGTATGGCTACGGGGGTGGGATCAGGATAGCGCTTGATAATTTCATCAGAGACGCTATGTCCTGCCCGTTTCATGAGCTCAGATAGAGAGACGCCTCCTGCGTCAATCATCTGCTCAAGCTTGCGTACTTGCTCAACGGGTAACACTACCGAACGGTCGCGGATTCTTTCGACTCCTTCAAGGGTCATAACACGTGTGTCGCTCAATAATCCGTTGAGCATAATAAGAGGCGTTTTGTTTTTATGGGATCGCGCTGCTCTACCGGCGATACTGATAACCCAAATAACAAGACACGCGACCCAAAGAATAAGAAGGAAGAGCTTGGCTTCTGTAATGAGATTGACAAGCGGTGAAAGCTCGTTTGTGGCAGACACATCAAGGTTCATAATCCATTCAACCAAAACGAGCGGTGCAATGAAAAACATATAGAGCAACCCGTAGCGCCCAAGGAATTGATACCAGTGAGCACGCGATGCGTCGGGTCGCACCATGACTAACTTGAGAATCATTTGACCGAGTGTTTGCCCTTGCGTGATCGTAGGGATAACAACAAAGAAGACGAGGAGTGGCAAGAACTCGAGTCCGAGTGAGATGTATGCAGCGTTGGTTCCGGCATCGATGAGCGCTGTTTGCCCATCGGTTATGAATAGGAAAAATGCAAGAGCAATCGTGGAAATTGTCGCAAATAAAAGGTCAAGAGCAAACGACAGCGCGCGGCGCATCAGGCTTGCGTGTACACCTTCTTCTCGGGCTTCTTCATTGACAACCCTGATATCGGGAAGTACTTGCATGGCGGGACTTACCACGAGGTAGCCAACCATGGCGCCGAGTGTGTTAAGCATGAGATCATCGACATCAAAAAGACGATACGGGTGGGCATACAATCCAAAAAGCCCCGTTATCTGCGAGACCTCAAAAAACAGCGTTGTGCAAAATCCCAGTATGAGGGTCTGCCACCACGTGCGCCTAAAGTAGTAGCGCAGGTACATGCCTAGCGGAACAAGGAGGGCAACATTAAAGATCGCTTCGTACACATAAGGGTCTTTGAGTGTTGCAAGCCAGGTGGAAGGATCTTGCAGTGAAAACGTGGTTTGCGCAAGAAATTCGCGTACGAAGTTAAAGGGCACAAGTTGGGGAACTTGGGCATACGGGACAACGATGGTGTGATCTTCGGGTAGGGGCAAAATTACAAGGAAATAAGCGCAGAGCAGATAAAACACGAACGAATACACAATGAGTGAACGCAATGGGGGTATGGAACCAAACTTACGGTATTGGTAAATCATGTAAGGGATCGTGATGGCAAGAGCAATAAAGGGAAAGGTGATGACAGCGGTCAGAAGATCGTTGGTATAGACCTGCATAGTTCGTGGTTCCTTATCTGTGTTCTAAGTTGAGCAAAAACAGTTTGGTTTTAAGGGTGCCTGCATAGCCGACGGGCTTGCCGTTTGCGCCAATGACGCGATGGCAGGGAATGATAATAGGAATCGGATTCTTGTTGTTTGCGCCACCCACAGCTCGGCACGCTTTTGGGTTGCCTATTGCAGCTGCAATATCACTATAGCTGCAGGTTGAACCGTAGGGAATTCGACAAAGCGCCGCCCATACTTGTTTCTGAAAGTCAGTGCCTG
>JAVWLC010000429.1:0-2095 GCA_036638175.1 Raoultibacter sp.
GAGCTGTATCCCATCTTCAAACATAGGGTGATCATAATTATCGGTAAAAAAGTTCTTCTTTCTATCGGATTCCGTGAAGCCGCATTCGCTATAAAATGCAAGAGCAGAAGGAACATCGCCTGTTCCAACCAGTATGGTGCTGTTAGTTGGGTAGATGGAAAACAGATACTCGATCAATAATTTCCCATAGCCTTTACGGTGATGATCAGGCAATACTGCAATGTTTTTTAACTCGTAGACACCAGTTTCTTCTTTGGTAACTACGCATTCTGCTTTTATTCCATTGTCGTCAAGAATAAACATTTCCCCGCGTTCAAGATATTTGTCGATCATATCTTCCTGCTCGTCTGCCAGCAGCAACAAATCAAGGTAATCTTTTTTGTTATGCAAAACTCGTTGTATATTCATTGCCTCTCCCAAAAAGAATTTGCATGCAAGCTGCTGTATTGGCTAGCAGTTGGTTTCCGAAGCGCATCTCCTGCTCACAAAGCGGCTCATTCGGAAGACTATTGTATCTAAACCAACGGCGAGCTGTCACAAATGCAAACCAATTCGTCCCTCACTTCTTTTCTCGGTGCTCGCTTGTTACTTAGGTTAGCCTACAAACGGGCTATACTATGAGTGAGCATTCTCTGGGAGGGGATACATATATGAATAAGGTTAGCACGCAGGATGGCGTTAATCAGACGGTGAAATTATGCAAGCTCGGCTATCGTTCGAGCGATAAAAAGACTCAGATCAGGGCACTTGTTTGGGAGCCAGCAAAAGGTTCTGGCATTGCGCCGAAGGGCATCATTCAAATCGTCCACGGCATGGCTGAGCACATCGACCGCTACGATGAATTTGCTCACTATCTCGTAGAACGCGGTTTTGTCGTCTGCGCAAACGATCACATTGGCCACGGCAAAAGCGTTTCTGATAAGAGCGAATGGGGCTGCCTACCAAGCGAGGGCGGCAAAGATATTCTCATTGCCGACGTTCACGAATTGCGCAAGACGGTGGCGTCGCGGTTTTCGCAGCAGACTCCGTACATCATGTTTGGGCACTCCATGGGCAGCTTCATAACGCGCGCCTATATTA
This sequence comes from Raoultibacter sp., assembly GCA_036638175.1. Classification (GTDB taxonomy): domain Bacteria; phylum Actinomycetota; class Coriobacteriia; order Coriobacteriales; family Eggerthellaceae; genus Raoultibacter. Next base: position 1,081 of record JAVWLC010000429.1, read on the forward strand.
CGCACTACGCCGAGGGGCTTTCCGCGGCGGTCATTTGTGGCACGGGGCAGCAATCGCTGATGCTTTCGAAATTCGGCAATATGGTTGCCCGACGCATTGCCGCTTCGAAGGGCGATTGCTACAAAAGCACGTTTCTTCACGGCCTTGGCGCGGGGGCTTTCGCTAAAAAGCTTACCAATCCGCGTACCGAATTCGATTGGATCGCAACCGACGAAGCAGTCGTTGACGCCTATATCGCTGATGAGGAATGCGGCGTCATGTTTTCTGCGGGAGGATACGCAACGCTCACGGATCTGACGGGTGAGGTTGTCACGTCGGCATCGGCTGCCGAGGTTCCCAAAGATCTGCCGATGCTCTTTATCGCAGGCGCACTTGACCCTGTGGGCAATAACGGCAAGGGAGTCGAGCAGGCTGCAGAACAGTATCGCCGAGCAGGGGTTGCGAACGTGGACTTCAAGCTCTACGAAGGCATGCGCCACGAAATACTCAATGAGCCTGGTCGAGCTGAAGTCTATGCCGATACTGCCGATTGGATTGATGCCCAACTCGGCTAGCGAATGTCCGCTGGTCTTTAGGCACGGTCGATCAACGGCTGCTTCCATCCGTTGAGCAAAACGTTGCGTTTCCGTGTGGCTTGCGCATTGCGTCGGTGCCGTTCTATGCCTATTATTGTGAGCGAACCTACGACCGCGGAAGGGTAGCGTATGTCAAAGAAATATGTTGTCGCACTTGATCAGGGCACCACTTCTTCGCGAGCCATTCTGATCGATAAATCAGGCAAGCTCGTTGACATGGCGCAGCATTCGTTTGAGCAGATATACCCTCAGCCCGGCTGGGTTGAGCACAATCCTCAAGACATCCTCTCGTCGCAGCTTGCGGCGTTGACTGAATTGCTGGTGTCTCGCGGCGTTGGTCCTGAGGAAATCGACAGCATCGGCATCACCAACCAGCGCGAGACAACAATTGTTTGGGATCGCGAAACGGGCACGCCCATCGCCAATGCGATTGTGTGGCA
>JAVWLC010000430.1:0-1463 GCA_036638175.1 Raoultibacter sp.
ATAGGTAGACATGAGCAATTGGGCGCACGTGCCCGAAAAACCCCAGAGTATTCCACCCAACAAGGCACATATGACACCTCGCACTACATGATTGCCTTGCACGGTTTCTTTTACGCCGCCTTCCAAGTTTTCACATTAATACCGCGCATTGTCGCATGCTCGAGATTTCTGGAAAAGTAGTTTTTCGCAAGACTTCAATAACTGCACATTTCATGAGCTATCAGGTACTATATGACCTTTTTGGAAGCAGTTCAGTAACCCAAGAAACAACAAAGGCGCCCATCAGTCTGAGCGCCCTTAATTCAGTTGAAAAACTTTTGTGCGTTAGGACAAATTTCCGTCAGCCAACACTTTCGCAAGGAACTGGCCTGTGTAGCTTTCCGCAACACGGGCAACGTCTTCAGGCGTGCCTTGAGCCACGATCATTCCTCCCCGATCGCCACCTTCAGGCCCCAGGTCAATGATGTTGTCGGCACTTTTGATGATATCGAGGTTGTGCTCAATAACAAGAACGGTATTGCCCGATTCAACCAGGCGCTGCAAGACTTCAAGCAACTGACGAACATCCTCAAAATGCAAGCCTGTTGTAGGCTCATCAAGGATATAGAACGTCTTGCCTGTCTGGCGCTTTTGAAGTTCGCTGGAGAGCTTCACGCGTTGCGCTTCACCACCCGAAAGCGTGGTTGCGGGCTGGCCGAGCTTGATGTAGCCAAGACCAACATCGTGCAGTGTTTGGAGTTTGCGCTTGAGCGATGGAATATTCTCAAAAAATGCCAGCGCTTCTTCGACCGTCATCTCAAGAAGATCGTACACATTCTTGCCGCGATACGTCACTTGCAGCGTTTCGCGATTGTAGCGCTTGCCGCCGCACACTTCACACGGCACATAGACGTCAGGCAGAAAGTGCATCTCAATTTTAATTTGTCCATCGCCCTTGCACGCTTCACAGCGACCACCGTTGACGTTGAACGAAAAACGACCAGGCGAATAGCCGCGAGCCTTTGCCTCTTGCGTCGAGGCAAACAGCTGCCTGATATCGTCCCACAAACCAATGTAGGTTGCGGGATTCGAACGGGGGGTTCGGCCGATGGGGCTTTGGTCGATATTGATAACCTTATCGAGCAGTTCACACCCTGTCATCTTTTCGTACGATCCCGTGCGCCTGCGTGCGCGGTTGACGCGATTTGCCAAAGCAGGTGCAAGTGTATCGGTAATAAGCGAACTCTTACCTGATCCAGAGACACCAGTAACCACGGTAAGTTCGCCAATGGGTACTTCAATGCTCACATCTTTAAGGTTGTTTTCAGAAACGCCCAGCAGCTTTATAGCGCCACGCTTAGGCTTTCTGCGAACTTCAGGCACATCGATCTTGCGACGACCGCTCAAGTAGTCAGCAGTATAGGAGTTTTTCGCTTTCAGGATTTGCTTAGGGGTGCCTTGAGCCACCACTTCTCCACCCTGCT